>CAZDXX010000005.1:0-27258 GCA_964509595.1 uncultured Oscillospiraceae bacterium | reverse complement strand
GACCAGAGCACGGGCAATAGCGACACGCTGCTGCTGGCCGCCGGAAAGCTGGGTAATGGAACGCTTCTCAAAACCCTTCAAGTTGACGGCTTCCAGCATTTCCATGACCTTTTCGGTGATCTCATCCTCGGACAGCTTGACTTTACGAGTACGCTTCTTGCCGTTTTCTTCGAACTCTTCGTTCTTAGGGATACGCAGGCCGAAGGCTACGTTTTCAAAGACATTTAAGTGGGGGAATAGAGCATATTTCTGAAATACTGTATTAACGGTCCGTAAATGTGGCGGAACATCATTAATCCTCACGCCGTCAAACAAAACGTCCCCGGAGGTAGGCGTCAAAAAACCACCGATGATTCGAAGCGTGGTTGTTTTGCCGCACCCACTGGGGCCCAGCAGCGTGAGGAATTCTTTATCCTTGATATTCAAATTGATGTGGTCGAGTACGACACTGTCGTCGTAGGTCATGACACAATCCTTCAAGCAGATTAACTCCTTGGACATGTATCCTCCCCCATTTCTTGTTTTATTAAGCAATTTCAGCTCCCTCGATGTACTCGCCCGGCAAGTGCCCGCCATTATGGACAGCCAATGTGGCCCGGGGTTTCACGAATAACAGATACACTATAGTATTTTACCGTATGAAAGTCAATTGTTTTACCAAAAAATATTCTTGAATATGCAGGAAATTTGTAGAAAGAAGTCGCCCTGCGAATTCCAAACTCGCAGGGCAAAAAATCAATCTTTTTTCAATTTGAATCCGGGGAAATATTCTTCCACAAAATCGACATTTTCAACCTGCCAGCTTTTGCCGTCCAGATAGGCCAGACAGCCGGCGTCAGTCGTGAAGCGGAACGTCAGTTTGTAGGAATAGAGAGCCTGGAATTTACGGTCAAATTTTTTATTATCCTTCTGCTTGCCGTATTTTCCATCGCCTAGCAGGGGATGGCCTGCTGCAGAGAACTGAGCGCGAATTTGATGGGTACGGCCAGTAATCAGCTCACATTCGATCAAAGAAAGTCCGTTTGCACTCTTCAGAGTACGATAGAGGGTGACGGATGTCTTGCCGCCCGGCATGGGACGGTTATACACGCTGACCTGCTTTTTTACCTCATCTTTGACCAGAAAGCCTTCCAGTTTGCCTTCGGGAGGAGTTATCCGTCCGTGGATGATTGCCAGATAATTTTTCTCCATTTCGCGATCTTTGATTTTTTGATTGAGTATGCGAAGTGTCTCTGCGTTTTTTGCAGCAATCACGATTCCCCCTGTGTTGCGGTCAATGCGGTTGCAAAGGGAAGGTGTGAACGAATTTTCCGCCTTTGGATCCCATTCTTTCTTCTGATAGAGATAGGCCTGAATGTGGGTAATCAGGGTGCTGACATATTCATTTTGATCCGGATGACAAAGCAGGCCGGGACGCTTGTCACACAGAAGCAGATTATCGTCTTCATAGACTATGTTTAACTGCGGTTTAAAAATGGCCAAAAAGGCATTATCTTCCCGGGGCTTGTCAAAGAACTCATCGTTGATGTATAATTGAAGTACATCGCCGACCTGAAGGCGCACATCGCGCTTGGATCCTTTTCCGTTCAGTTTGACCCGCTTAAGGCGGATGTATTTCTGTGCAAGAGGAGCGGGGAGCAGGGGGACTGCTTTGGACAACCAACGGTCCAAACGCTGGCCGGCGTCGTTCTTTGTAATGGTGAATTCTTTCATAAAAAAGCCCTCATTTTCGGTTGCTTTTTACATCATACCACAAAATTTCGAAAAGTGAAGAAAACATTTGACAAGTCGAGCATTTTTCGCTATAATGCTCGATGTGCTATTGCGAGGTGTACCATGCGTTTAGACCTGAAAAACATTATTCGTACTCCCGGAGCTTCTCTGCCGTTCGAGTTTTCTATGGATATTTCTGAGCTGGAATGGAACGGGGAGCAACCAATCCCAAGACCGGTGGAAGTTAAGGGAACTGTACGCAATATGGCTGGTGCATTGGTATTGACCTGCCAGCTGTCCACTGTGCTTGATCTGACCTGTGACCGCTGTCTTAAGCCCTATTCGGAAGAAAAGGTCGTCTCTTATGAGACGCTGCTTGCGACAGAGTTGGAACAGGAGGACAGTGACGACATCGTCCTTTTGGATGATGAGACGTTGGATGCGGACGAGCTGCTGCGGGATGTATTCATCCTGGCAATGGACTCCAAGCATCTTTGCTCGGAAGATTGTAAGGGCTTGTGTCATGGCTGTGGTGTTGACCTGAATGTGGAACAGTGTCGATGCCAAAAGGAAGTAGATCCTCGCCTGGCTGCTCTGGCAAAGTTTTTTGAGCAAAGCGTCTGATGTTTAGTAAACATGTGCCGTTAGGCATTCACCTAAGGAGGTGTCAAATATGGCAGTCCCCAAGAGTAAAGTATCCAAGCAGCGTCGAAACAAGCGCCGCAGCTCCGTGTGGAAGCTGGAGGCCCCCAGCCTGGCCACTTGCCCCAAGTGTGGTGCTCTGCACGTGCCTCATCGCATCTGCAAGTCCTGCATGACTTACAAGGGCCGTGAGTACGGCAACGCCGCAGCTGAATAATTGAACTGCAAAAAAGAAGAGGGGGAGATTATCCTCCTCTTTCTTTTTTGCAAAAAATCGGGTAAAATATCCCACAGATGAGAGGAGGATCGCCCATGTCCATGACTGTGATCCAATCTGTTGATGCACATAGCCCTGCGCAGCGTGCAGGTGTAAAAGTCGGAGAGAAGTTGTTGCAGGTCAATGGCCATCCGGTTGTTGATGTGTTGGATTATAAATTTTATACTTATGATCCGAAACTGACACTGTTGCTTGAAAAGCCTGACGGAAAACAGCGTTCTGTTAAAGTGCGCAAGCAGGAAGGAGAAGAACTTGGCCTGAATTTTGAGACTTATCTTATGGATAAGGCTCGCTGTTGTGCCAATCGATGCATTTTCTGCTTTGTGGATCAGCTGCCTAAGGGTATGCGAGAGACTCTCTATTTTAAAGATGATGATGCTCGCCTCTCGTTCCTGATGGGTAACTATATCACAATGACTAATTTGTCTCCTCGTGAGTTGGATCGAATCGTCGAGCTTCGAGTTTCACCCATTAACATTTCCGTGCATGCGACAGAACCGGAGTTGCGTGCTATGATGTTAGGCCATCGAAACGGCGGACGAATCATGGAAATTATGCAGCGTTTTGCACAGGCACACATTACCATGAACTGTCAGATCGTAGCTTGTCCCGGAGTTAATGATGGGGAACACTTAAAGAGGACCATGGCGGATCTGGCCGGACTTTATCCCTATGTAAAAAGCGTTTCGATCGTTCCCGTTGGCTTGACTTGCCATCGCGAAGGTCTGCACCCGCTGCAGCCCTACGATAAAGCAAGTGCGGAAGAGACAGTGGATCAGGTGGAGGCGTTCGCAGCGGAGTGCTTGGCAAAGCACGGAAGCCGCATGTTCTGGTGCTCTGATGAGCTTTATTTGCGAGCAGAGCGTGAGATTCCGGAAGATGAATATTTTGAGGATTATACTCAGCTGGAAAACGGAGTGGGTATGCTTCGACTGCTGCGTACGGAGTTTGATTCCGCGCTGCGGTTGGCAGATCCGGTTGAAGCTGTTCGCCCATATTCCACGGCATGTGGTGTAGACGCCGCAAGTTGGATCAAGGAAATCGTTGACAGTGCGGCAGAGAAATGCCATACTAAAGGAAAAGTCTATCCCATTGTTAATCACTTTTTGGGGGAGACTATTACAGTTTCCGGTTTAGTCACTGGTGGTGACCTGATCGCGCAGCTGAAAGGCCGCGAACTCGGTGAGCGTCTTCTCATTCCAATCAACATGCTGCGCCACGGTGAGGATGTATTTTTGGATGACATCACCCTGGATGACGTTGCAAGAGAACTGAATGTTGAAGTAATTCCTGTTGAGCAGGATGGTTTTGATTTGTGCGACGCAATTTTTGAAATTCGGGAAGGAGGGCTCTAAGATGGCTAAGCCTCTTGTAGCTATTGTAGGCCGCCCTAATGTGGGTAAGTCTATGCTGTTTAATAAGTTGGTGGGCCAGCGCCTTTCCATTGTCGAAGATACTCCTGGTGTTACTCGTGACCGGCTGTATGCGGAGGCCGAGTGGTGCGGCCATACCTTCGATGTGGTTGATACCGGCGGTATTGAGCCGGGCACTGATGACGAAATTCTGGCTTTTATGCGTCAACAGGCGGAAATTGCGATTGATAATGCAACCGTCATAATCTTTGTTTGCGATATCAAGACCGGTGTGACCGCGGCTGACCATGAGGTAGCCAACATGTTGCTGCGTTCCCGTAAGCCTGTGGTGTTGGCGGTCAATAAGATGGATCGCATCGGCATGGTAGATCCTGACATTTATGAATTCTATAACCTTGGATTGGGAGACCCGATTGCGTTGTCCGCTGTTCACGGCCATGGTACCGGTGATCTTTTGGATGAATGTTTGAAGTATTTCCCAGATGAGGTCGAAGAGGAAGAGGAAGATGATGTCATTAAGGTGGCGATCATCGGCAAGCCCAATGTGGGTAAATCTTCTCTGGTAAATAAGATTCTGGGCGAAGAGCGCGTTATTGTTTCGAATGTTGCCGGAACAACGCGTGATGCTGTGGACAGTTATTTTGAAAACCAGAAGGGCAAATATCTGATTATAGACACTGCCGGTATGCGCAAGAAGGCCAAGGTTGACGATAGAATTGAGAAATTCTCCGTTCTGCGCGCTACAATGGCCATTGAACGTGCCGATGTATGTCTGATCATGATCGATGCCAATGAAGGAGTTACCGAGCAGGATACTAAAGTGGCCGGCTTGGCGCATGAGGCAGGAAAAGCCTGCATTATTGTGGTCAATAAGTGGGATTCCATCGAGAAAGATGATAAGACTATGGACCATATGCGAAATGACGTACGCCGCGATTTGTCCTATATGACGTACGCACCCATTGTCTTTATTTCCGCATTGACCGGTCAGCGTGTTGACCGTTTGTTTGACTTGATCAACTATGTCAATGACCAGGCATCCATGCGTATTACCACCGGTATGCTTAACTCTGTTCTGGCCGATGCCACCGCTCGTGTCCAGCCTCCTACGGATAAGGGCCGCCGTTTAAAAATCTATTACATGACTCAGGTCGGTATCAAGCCGCCTCACTTTGTGATTTTCTGTAATGACGCCAAATTGTTCCATTTCTCCTATCAGCGTTATCTGGAAAACCAGATTCGAAACACTTTTGGGTTGGAGGGCACACCGGTAAGGCTGACCATCCGCCAAAAGGGGGATAAGGAGGATTAAGAAATGGCGAGATTTGTGGTTAGTGCAATTATTGTAGCTGTTGTTGCCTATTTTTGCGGCTGCTTTAATGGTGCTGTGATTGTTTCCAAATATATTCTTCATAATGATGTTCGCAAACATGGAAGCGGTAATGCCGGATTGACGAATTTTCATCGTGTTTTCGGCGGGCCGTTAACAGTTGTTGTGATTCTGACCGATGTGCTGAAGGCTGTTGTGGCGGTGCTGATCGGTATGTATGCAATGGGAAGCTGTGAGGTGTCCTTTTGGACAGGGGATATGGTCATGTTAGGCAAGCTATGGGCTGGCTTGTTTTGTCTGTTGGGCCACGCTTTTCCCTGTATGTTTGAGTTTAAAGGCGGAAAAGGCGTGCTTTCCGGGGGAACGATCGCATTTATGGTCGACTGGCGAGTTGGAGTGATTGCATGGGGTGGTTTTCTCATTCTTGTCCTTTTGACAAGATGGGTTTCCCTAGGCTCTATTTGGGGGGGCGGATGCTTCCCGTTTGTGATCGGCTTCCTGTATCAGGATGTTCTGCTTACGATTTTAGCTTTGTTCTGCGGTGGTCTGCTTGTTGTGAAGCATCATGCCAATATTAAGCGGATTCTCAACGGAACGGAATCGAAGTTTTCTTTTCATCGCAAAAAGGAGGCGGAATCATGAAAGTATCCGTAGTCGGCAGTGGCGGTTGGGGTACAGCATTGGCGCTGGTCCTGCTGGAAAACGGCAGCGACGTGACCATGTGGTCCTATACACAGGAAGAGTACGAAGTTTTAGCGCAAAATCGTGAAAATCCGATGCTTAAAGGTGTTGCGCTGCCGGAAGAGTTGAAGCTGACAACGGATCTTGAGTGTGTAAAAGGGTGTAAAGTCGTTGTGCTTTCCACGCCTTCTTTTGCAGTAAGAAGCACAGCTCGTCTTATGGCCCCATTATTAGATCCCGGCACGGCAGTTGTTTTGGTCTCCAAGGGGATTGAAAAAGACACTTCTTTAACTTTGACTCAGGTAGTTGAGGAAGAGGTGGGAGAAAAGTGTCCCGTTGTTGCATTGTGTGGTCCCTCGCATGCGGAGGAGGTCGGACGCCGTATCCCTACTGCAGTTGTGTCCGCATCCAAGGACCAGCAGGCTGCTGAATTAGTGCAGGAACTTTTTATTAATGAGCGTTTTCGTGTCTATGCGTCTGACGATGTGATCGGTGTTGAATTGGGTGCTGCACTCAAAAATGTCATTGCACTTTGTGCCGGCTGTATTGACGGACTGGGTTTTGGCGATAATACAAAGGCTATGCTGATGACCCGTGGCTTGACTGAGATCGCTCGGTTGGGTGTTGCTATGGGAGGCCGACAGGAGACTTTTGCCGGACTTTCCGGTGTTGGTGACTTGATTGTTACCTGCTGCTCCATGCATTCACGCAACCGACGGTGTGGTATTTTGCTTGGACAAGGAATCCCTGTTGAGCAGGCATTGAAAGAAAGCGGCGGCGTTGTCGAGGGTTATTATGCGGCGGCAAATGCAAAAGCCCTGGCTGAGAAAATGGGTGTTGAAATGCCCATTGCGCAAGCAGCGTATGAGGTCCTGTATGAGGGTAAAGATCCGCGTAACGTGGTCAAGGAACTGATGGGCCGCGAGAAGAAACACGAGACGGAACAAAGCTGGGTCAAGTAAATAAATGTGAGAAAACAGGAAGAGTTTTATATCAACTCTTCCTGTTTTTTGATTCTTTTATGCGTTTGAATGGAAGGTTCTTTGCACCCGGTGCATCCAAAGGAACGCCTTTGTAAGAAAAACGTGAGCCGTGACAGGGACAGTCCCAGGAAAGTTCGTCCTTGTTCCAGAATAATTGACAGCCCATATGAGGACAGCGCGTGGAAACTAGATAGTAATGGTCATCCTCGCTGTGGTAAACACCAAATTTCTTGCCGTTCCACTGGACGATTCCGCCGTGTCCAATTTCGATTTCCTGAAGTTTTGTGGATGGAATATAAAAAACTTGTGAGAGAAGGTTTGATATACTTTGACCACCGTCAGAAAGTGCGCGGCCTATTTTGGATAGGGCCAGTGATCGCTGGGGCGAAAACACATCGGCGTATTCATTTTTCTGGCCAAAAACAGAATCGGAAATGGTTTGTGCAGCTATCATAGCGCTGCTCATGCCCCATTTCTGAAAACCTGTTGCAACATGGAGATGATGATTTTTCTGATGGTAGCTTCCGATATACGGAACGCGGTCAAAGGGCATGCAGTCCTCCGTAGACCATTGTGCTGTGATTTCACAGCCGGAGTACCATCTTTGAGCAGCCAAATGCAGCGCCTCATAACCATCGATCATTGGTTGATGGCCAGTACGATGACCGACGCCACTTAGGATAATTTGGTTTTGCCAAGGGCGAAAGTTAATGCCGTTCTTTTCTGCATCTATATACATACCGTCCAAGAAATGCGATGCGGAGAAGGACAGCGCATAGGAGCGCTCCTGGTGCATGCGAGCAAAGTAGAATCCGGGTTTCAAGAAAAAGGGAAAACGAGTTGCTGCGATAATATGTTTTGCACGAACGATTCCACGGTCGGTCAAAACATGTCCATCCCGGATGGAACGTGCTGTGGTTTGAGTGTATATGCGTAATTTCGGAAGAAATGCGCGAAGGAATTTCAAAGGATGGAAGCAGGCTTGGTCAGAAAACTTGATTGCGGCAGCAACTGGAAAAGGAAGCTCTGTTTCATGCACGAGCTCAGCATGAAGTCCGAGGGAACGGGCGGCAGTCAGTTCTGATTCGAGAGCGGTTTCAGATGTGCGGGAATAAAGATATGATGGCATATATTGAAAGTCGCAATCAATATTTAGCTTTTCGACCAAATCTGCGTATGCATGAATTGCAGACTGATTGGCTTGCAGATACTGTTTTGCGGCGTATAGTCCGCGAGATGAGATGAGCTCGGCATAGAACATTCCGTGTTGTGCCGTGATTTTTCCTGTGGTTCGTCCGGTTGCCCCCTGGCCCGGCGTATCTCGTTCCAAAAGGATGACATCCAATCCTTTTTCCTGAAGCATCCAAGCTGTTAGAACACCTGTCAGTCCTGCGCCGATTACAACGGCATCACAGGAAAGATTGTGGTTAAGCGGAGCAAACTCCGGAATAGAAGGTGTCGAAGTTTGCCAAAGGGAGAGCTTTTCCATGAGTCAATATCACCTCATAGATAGTATGCCCTTAAAAACAAATTTAAGACGGATGGTCTATGGTTGGACAACCGTTCATAGAATGGGACATGCAAAAGAACAGGGGGAGTTTTTTTGAACGGGATGCTTCCGTTTGAACAGGCTGCAGGAGTGCTTCCATTCGGTTTGAGGGAGCTTGTGCGATCTATGCCGAAGGCTGAACAAATTGTTGCAGAGGAATTTCGTCTGCGAGCAGGAAGAGCATTGTCAGTCACGCTGCCGGACGGAGAAAAGGTGCTGCCAAACAGTCCTGCCGTATCAAAGGAGGACTTGCGGACAACTCTTGAAATCGCAACGCAGGCATCGATTCATACAGCAATGGAACAAGTTCGGCATGGTTTTGTTACGATAAAAGGCGGACACCGTATTGGATTATGCGGCACAGCGGTTTTGAAAGATGAGCGGATATACAATCTTCGGGAACTCTCTTCTCTGAATATACGAATTGCGCGACAAATTACCGGAACAGGTGAAAGAATTATTCGCTTGCTTCGAGCGGGAGCGTCTATGCCGTCCGTATTGATATTGGCACCTCCGGGAGCCGGAAAGACCACCTTGCTGCGTGATATGATACGCAGCTTATCCGTAGGGGTTGGGGGTTCAGCGCTGCGGGTAGGGGTTGCGGATGAGAGAGGAGAACTTGGCGCTGTCTATCACGGAGTGCCTCAATTTGATTTAGGTCTCCACACAGATGTCATGGATGGTTGCAGCAAGGCAGATGGGCTTATGATGCTCCTGAGAGGAATGAATCCTCAGGTGATGGCGGTAGATGAAATTACTGCACCGGAAGATGTTGAAGCCCTTGAGTGTGCTGCCGGATGCGGAACGACTCTCCTTGCAAC
Source organism: uncultured Oscillospiraceae bacterium (assembly GCA_964509595.1). Taxonomy (GTDB): domain Bacteria; phylum Bacillota; class Clostridia; order Oscillospirales; family Oscillospiraceae; genus JAJPXI01. The sequence goes on along the minus strand of CAZDXX010000005.1, from coordinate 17,889 downwards.
TGCTCACGGAAGAGGGGTAGAAGACTTAAAACGCAGATCACTGTATGCCCGGTTGCTGGAAAAAAGCATTTTTCAAAAGGTTTTGGTGATTGAATGCGAAAACGGAGTGCGGCGGTATCGGGTGGAGGATTTGATTTCATGAAGTTAATAGGGGTAGTGCTGATTTTATCCGGAAGTTTTGGAATCGGGTTTTCGGCGATCCGACGGCTTGCTGGAAGAGTAACGGCGTTGAGAGCGCTGACAGCTGCTTTGGATGTTTTGGAACATGAATTGGAGTTTGGCCTGCCGTCTATGGTGGAGTGGCTTGAAAACACTGCCGGTCGATCATCGGAACCTGCATCATCCTTTCTGCGAGCATGTATTGAGAAGTTGAATATACAGGACGGAGTGATAGTGTCGGAAGCATGGCGAGCCGCAGCAGAAAAAGAACTTTCGGAGTTAAAGCCTTGTGATATTGAAACCCTCATGTCGGTTGGTCTGGTATTGGGAAGGTATGATGCGGAAAGTCAGAGAAGCACGATTTCTGCGGCGCGCATTCAATTGGAAGCTCAGATGGAAGCGGCCGTGGAAGAGCGAAGCAGGTGCGGAAAGGTATATGGAACCCTGAGCGCCGCAGTTGGTTTTTTCATGATTATCACTTTGATGTGACATTCTCTCCGGAATGAATTCTAAGGTTTTCCCGTTCATGTTGATAAAAAAGTCAGGATCAAAAAATGATCCTGACAAAAAGACAACCTATTCAGCGGCAAGAAGTGGTGTTTTCCTGACGGAGAGAAAGATGCTGGAAAATATCGGATACCTGAGCTTCGAAGGCAGCGTTGTCAGAGGTTTTGCGCAATGCCTTGGCGGCTTTTCCGTTATCTTCAAACAAACCGATCAAGTAGAACCAAATTTCTTTCATTCGCATCATGGCATTGTGCCGACTGTTAAAAGAAGTGCAGTAGCATTCATAGAGTTCATCATGAAAAGCGCGTAAGGTTTCTTTGTCGGCTGCTGCACCGCCTGCAGCTTTGCGTGCAAGAGCGGGATCGCCGATTAGACCACGGCCGAGCATGATCGCCTGAAGAGATGGGTGTTGGCTGCAAAAATGCGTGCATTGTTCTGCCGTAGCCAAGTCGCCGTTATAACATATGGGTAAAGTGCAGTTTGGCAGAACAGAAGAAAAAACCTCGCGGCGAGCGGGGAATTTGTAGAAATCCTTCTGAACACGAGGGTGGATAATAAGTTCATGTATCGGATATTGATGAAAAAGTTCCAATAAGGGATAGAACTCTTGGGGATCAGAGAGCCCCAGTCGAGTTTTGATAGAAATCTTGATTGGACAAGAGGAAAAAATTTGATCTAAAAAAACTTTAAGTTCCTGAGGTTTACTGAGGAAGCCGGATCCTTTTCCCTTTGCAACAACCGTACCGGAAGGACAACCGAGGTTGAGGTTTACTTCGGTGTAGCCAAGGGCGGCTAAATCAGAGGCGGCCCAAAGGAAGTCGTCTGCAACGCGTGTCAGAATTTGAGGAACGACGCGCAAACCTTCGTTGTTTTCCGGAAGAACTTCCTGCCACTCTTTTTTCGAAAAAGAATGGGTGTGAGTGGGGGAGAGAAACGGTAAATAGTATTGATCAATGCCGCCAAACCAGCGGTTGTGAACCAAACGGAAGTGTCGACCGGTAATGCCTTCCATCGGTGCGCAGTCATAACGCATATCATCAGTCCATTCTAAATAATTCGTTTGGTATTGTACTACATTTTTTGACAGAGAACAAGCGATGTTGCGTCGATACATCAAACCTGATAAATCCATACAAAGGAGAATGAAAGCCAATGGATGTTGATCTCATTTTCAAAATTGCAGCAATCGGTATTTTGGTGTCTGTGTTAAATCAAGTTTTGACCCGGTCCGGCCGGGATGAACAGGCGACGATGACAACGCTGGCGGGATTGGTTGTGGTATTGATGATGATTGTACAAGAAATTTCTGACCTGTTTAATCTTGTTAAAACATTGTTTGGATTATGAGATATGGAAAGCATTGTGAAAATTGCCGCTATTGCAGTTGTCGCAGCTTTGTGTGCGGTTACGGTAAAAAAACAGGTGCCAGAACTGGGATTGGCAATCGGCTTGATAGCTGGGACGCTGATTTTAGCATCCTCAGTCGCAGCACTGAAAAGTGCAAAGGATCTGATGGAGACCCTGGCAGATACGGTCGGTTTATCTCCGGCGGTGCTGACCCCTGTGATCAAGACGGTCGGTATTGCGATCATCACAAAATTGGCAGCCGAGATCTGCCGGGACGCAAAAGAAGGAGGTATCGCCGCTTTTGTAGAAACGGCAGGTGCGGCGAGTGCATTGTTTGTCGCTTTGCCGTTGATCGAAATGGTTCTAAGCATGATCACAGGGCTGGTGTAAGGCGAATTCCCTTAATGGTCTTTGCGATAATGTTATTGATAACAGGACGAGCTTTTGCGATAGAGACAGATGAATTGCTGAAGGCTCAGGCGGATGCTTTGGATTTAGATAGTTTACAGCAAGCAGCAGAAGAATACGCACCGAATATTGAATGGACACAGACACCTGATCTTGAGAATGGATTAAATGAATTACTGGAAACAGGAACAGAATCGCTGAATGGAGTTTTAAAAAAAGCGGTTCGCAGTGGAGTGCTGCTCCTTGCAATTGTGTTATTGGTCGGCCTTGCGGACGGCACGTCTGCATTGGGTACAGGGAAGTCAGTTCAAGTGGTACCGATGGTTGCTGCGTTGGCAATTACTGCGGTTGCAGTAGCGGATGCCAATACATTGATTGGCTTAGGCTGCGAAGTAATTGAAAAGATGGAACTGTTTTCGAAAGTTCTTCTTCCGACGATAACGGCTGCAATTGCGGCTTCCGGATCTCCGAGCGGTGCAGCTACACGCCAAATGGCAGTTATGCTTTTCTCTGATATACTTATGAGCTTGATCAATCGGCTGCTGCTTCCGCTGGTTTATGTTTATATTGCTGCCTGTGCAGCTTACGCAGCTATTGGAAATGAGGGGTTAAAGCGCATCGCATCAACGCTGAAATGGGTTATTACTTCAATTTTAACGACGGTTTTGTTGGCTTTTGTTGGGTACCTATCAATTAGCGGTGCGATTGCCGGAACAACAGACGCCGTTACAATTAAAGCTACAAAATTTACGGTATCGAATATGGTACCAGTCGTTGGAGGGATTTTGTCCGATGCGGCGGAAACGGTGTTGGCCGGAGCAGGTATTTTGAAAAATACCGTGGGAGTCTTTGGGATGCTTGTGGTTGTTGGTATGTGTATTGTCCCGTTTTTACAATTGGGTGTTCATTATTTGGTATATAAATTTACAGCCGCTTTGTCTGCTACAGTGAGTGATTCGCGGGTGACGGGTTTAATCGATGGCATTGGAGGAGCATTTGGGTTGGTTTTGGGCATGGCCGGCGCATGTGCAACGCTGCTTTTGGTGTCCATGGTATCGGCAATTACTTTGGTGAGTCCATGATGGAACTAATTCGGAACTGGTTGATTGGAATAACTGTTTCGGCTATGGTTGTGGCGCTGGCTGACAGTTTGATGCCGGATGGAGCAATAAAAAAATTGGGGAAATTGACCGGCGGATTGATGATTATGCTTTCGATTCTGCAGCCACTGGTGTCTCTGGATTACGGCACTATGTCTGAGATCTTGGTTGACTACCGAATACAATCGGAGGCGTACAGTGCGGGATTGGAGACCAAGAATGTTCAACTGATAAAAAACATCATAGAAGAGGAAACGGCGGCATATATTCAGGACAAGGCAGCAGAGCTTGGGATAGTTTGTGAAGTAGACGTAACATGTTCGACTCAAGAGGAAGATACGCCATATCCGGCTTCAGTCGTTGTATACGGGGAACTGGAGGAAAACCAGATTCAGGTGTTGAGAAAGATAATCGAAGGGGACCTCGCTATTGCAGTAGAGGATCAGTATTACGAAAGGGCGAAAGGGATGTGAAAGAGAAAGCTGCGTTGCTGGAGCAAGGGAAACGAGCGTTAAATGCATTGGGACGATACAAGTATGTTATTTTAGTTATTCTGGTTGGTTTGGTCCTTCTTACGCTGCCGGACGCAAAGGACGACGAAGAAGTACAGACTCAGTTGCTTTCTGCGGCAGAGGAAGATTTTTCGGTAGATGCATTGGAAGAAAAGCTGGAAGAAACATTGGCTGAAATTGAGGGAGCTGGAGAGGTGCGTGTTATGCTGACGGTTCAAAGTGGCATGAAGCGAGTGCTGGCACAAGATAAAAGTATGGAACAGGAAAAAGATTCTGTGCAACAAGAGACAAAAACCGTAGTGATTTCAGTTGGTTCAGGAACGCAGGAGACTGTTTTGATACAACAGATTTATCCTCAATTTCAAGGGGCGTTGGTTGTTGCTGAAGGTGGGGGAGATCCAACGGTAAAGTTAAAGCTGACTGAGGCGGTTGCGGCCTTGACGGGGCTGGGTGCAGACAAAATTTCGATTTGTAAAGGAAAGTGAGGAGTTTTAAGTTGAAAATTTGGAAGCGAAATGTGGTTGTGGCTGCTATTATGCTGTTTGTGTGTGCAGCGGTCTACCTCAATTGGTCTTATGGACAAGAGGTAGAGGCCGGGGCGGAGTCTGTTGACGGTAAACTTTTGGGAGAAGCTACACTGGTTGGCAGTAACACGGATGACGCATTGTTGAGCGGAACCGAAGAGGATGCGCAGCAAACACAGGCTGATAGTATTGAGCAGACCGGTTATTTTTCTTCTGCGCGGCTGAACCGACAGCAGGCCCGCGACTCTGCGCTTTCTTTGCTTCAAGAGGCTGCTGCCGATGAAACAGCAGATCAGGCAATGATCGATGAAGCAAATGCGTCCATTCAGACTATGGCGACCAATACTTTAGCTGAGGCACAAATTGAAAATTTGGTTACTGCGAAAGGTTATGCGGATTGCGTTTGCTTTATTAACAATGCCAGTGCGAGCATTGTGGTAGCTACTTCAGATGTTGGATTAACGGATAGTGATACAGCTCGAATTATGGAAATCGTAAAAGAAGAGACTGGGCTAAATGCTACGCAGATAAAAATAATTGAAGCCGAACAATAAAGCGCTTGTATGATACAACGTTCCCCAATTGAGTGGAAATGGCATAGAGAGAAAAACGCACTTGTAATTTTCTTGTTTTGTGGTAGAATGATAAAAACTGAACCACAAAAAGGAGCGTGAGTATTGTGGGCGAAGGAAAGGAATATGTTTCCTGTTCAGAAGAAATGGGTAATATCCATATTTCCGAAGAGGTTTTGGCTGTCATTTCTGCAGCAGCTGCGCTTGAGGTCGAGGGTGTCAGCAGTCTGGCTGGCGGCGTAAGCGGTGACTTGACTGAATTGGCTGCCGGCAAGAAATTGAATCGCGGTATTGATATTCGTGTGGCAGAAGAAGCCGTTAACATTCGTGTGGCTATTTTGGTTAAGTACGGACACGTTATTCCTGATGTCGGCTGTGCTGTACAGGATGCAGTTATGAGCGCTGTAGAGAATACTACCGGACTGAATGTTGAAAGTGTCAATGTTTATGTTGCTGGTGTGACCTTCCCTCGATAAGATTTTTGCTTTGAAACATTGGGCGGAGTATTCTGCCCAATGTTTTTTTGCGCAAAAGAAGATTTAAGGTGAATTCGGGGTTTATTTTTTTTCGCTTGCCATATATAATATATAAGATAATAAACAAAAGACATGGGGGAACAACCATGACAAGAACAAACGCTCGTGAGATTGCCATTCATTTTACATTTGAATTGAGTTTTTCGAATCAATCTGCAGACCAACTTTTAGAGGAGTTTTTCAACCGGGAGTATTTTGAGCTTCTGGGAGCAGAAGAGGAACTCTACGCGGAATTCCCGAACGAGAAACAGCGCAATTATATTTGCGCGCTGGTTCGCGGTGCATTTCAGCATGGTGCCGAGCTGGACAGCTATATCGAAAAGTATGCTGTGGGTTGGAAATTTTCTCGAATTGGACGTGTTGCAGCTGCCATTATGCGTGTCGCTATGTACGAGATTTTGTATATGCCCGACATTCCCAATGCAGCGGCTATCAATGATGCTGTTGAAATTGCAAAGAACTACGAAGCAGAGGAAACTGTGAAGTTTATCAATGGCATTCTTGGTTCCTTTGTGCGGGGCGAAAACATTCCCGATCTGGCTGCTTCTGCTGCCGTTGAGGAGAATTGATCATGCCTGTTTGTCTGGGCCTGGACACCAGTAATTACACAACATCCGTTGCTGTTTTTGGCGGGGGCGGCGAAAAAAACTGTGGCAAGCTTTTGGAAGTGCCGGAAGGTGCTTTGGGGCTTCGCCAAAGTGATGCATTGTTTCAACATGTGAAACGTTTGCCTGATATGTTTGCCGCTTTGCGGCGCGAAGGATTGCTTGAACACATTGAAGCTGTGGGCGCAAGTACACAGCCGAGAGCTGTTGAAGGTTCGTATATGCCATGCTTTTTACCAGGGGAGACCGTTGGACGCTGTATTGCAGATGTCCTTGGCGTCCCCTTTTTTTCCTGTTCTCATCAGGAGGGACATGTTGCTGCTGCGGCATGGTCTGCCGGTCATATCGAACTCTTGGACAAGCCGCATTTGGCATGGCATTTGTCCGGTGGTACTACAGAACTGCTTTATGTGGAACCAAATGGATGCAGGGTGAAGGCTGAGTGTATCGGGGGAACCAGCGACATTTCTGCCGGACAGTTAATTGACCGTACCGGAAAAATGATGGGCTTAAATTTTCCTGCCGGAAAGGCTCTTGATGCTTTGACAGCCGGGGAGGAAAGAGGGAAGTTTTTCCGAGTTAAGTTGAAAGAATATATATTCTCCCTTTCCGGTGTTGAAAATCAGGTAAAAGCTATGGTCGCGCAAGGGGAAGAACCGCAGCGTATTGCTTGCTTTGTGTTGGATACAGTGGCTAATGCCGTGCTGGCTGCAACTCGTGTGGCTCTGGAAAAGTGGCCTGGGTTGCCTGTCCTTTGCTCCGGGGGCGTAGCGTCCAGCCAGCGTCTGCGTCAATGGCTTGAGTGTGCAGTGTTTGCAAAACCCGAGTTCTCTACGGATAATGCCATGGGTGTTGCAATTATGACACAGCGGATGTTGTTGGAGGAACGTAAATGAACGTTTATTCCGTTTCTCAAGTGAACAACTACCTTAAGGAATTAATGGATCTCGACCAAAATCTGGCTGCAATTTTTGTGCGTGGCGAGATTTCCAACTATAAGGCGTATCCCTCCGGACATCATTATTTTTCACTCAAAGATGAAGGCGGAACGATCCGCTGCGTAATGTTTCGGCGAGAAGCGGAAACACTGCGATTTCGCCCGCAGAACGGAATGAAAGTGATCGCATTCGGTCGCGTCGCCGTATTTCCTCGCGATGGACAATATCAGCTGTATTGCTCCAAATTGACGGCAGATGGTATCGGTGATCTTCATCTTGCGTTTGAACAACTAAAAGATAAGTTATACCGTGCTGGGTTGTTTTCTCCTGAACATAAGAAGGCAATACCAGCCTATCCTGATCGTATCCTTCTGATTACATCGCCCACAGGTGCTGCTGTGCGTGATATGCTGCGTATTTTGAAGGCTCGTTGGCCGATTGCAGTGATAACAATTCTTCCGGTGCGCGTACAAGGGGAAGAAGCTGCCGGGGAAATTGCAAGTGCGCTTCGGTGGGCGAATGATAATATTGCTGCGGATTTGATTATAACAGGGCGCGGCGGTGGTTCCATGGAGGACCTGTGGGCCTTTAATGAAGAAATTGTTGCTCGCGCAATTTATGACTCTAAAATCCCTGTAATCTCAGCGGTTGGGCATGAGCCGGATGTAACTATTTCAGATTTTGTAGCTGACCTGCGTGCAGCGACACCATCGAACGCGGCGGAGTTGGCCGTTCCGGATCAAAATGAATTGTATGCGCATTTGAATCAACTGGCTATTCGGATGAATCGGGCGATGGAGCGCGGGTTGAGCGAACGCAGAACTCTTTTGAAGAGATTAGCTGCCAGTCGTGTACTGACCAGTCCGGAGAACTATTTGCAGGATCGCCGAATGCTGCTGGATTATCAACAGCGCAGGCTTATCAATGGTTTAAATACCACAGTTGCTAGGCAGCAACGCCGTGTTGCTGCGCTGGCGGCATCTTTGGATGCACTTAGCCCGCTGAAAGTTCTTGGGCGCGGATATTCAATTGCGTGTAAGGCCGATGGAACGGTCCTTACCAGTATAAAACAGGCCGAGCAGGATACCCGGTTTAATTTACGCTTGGCTGATGGTGAAGTACCCTGTAGGGTCGAGAGAAAGGATGGCTGACATGGCGGAGAGAAAGATGAGTTTTGAACAGGCCATGACGCGCCTGGAAGAGATCGTGAATGCTTTGGAGCAGGGTGAGGCTCCTCTGGAACAATCCTTGGCTTTATTTGAAGAGGGCAGTAAATTGCTGCGGCAATGTACAGGGATGCTTGATAAGGCAGAACAAAAAGTTACCAAGCTGACTGCAGCAGGAGAGGTTCCTTTTGAGCAGGCGGAGGACTGATTATGAATTATCAGCAGGAATATGAGGAGTGCCTTGTACAAATCGAAGCACGGCTCAATGAATTCTTCACGCAGGAATGTCCACAAAAAGAGTTATTGGATGCCATGCGTTACAGTTTATTAGCCGGCGGTAAACGTATCAGACCTGTATTAACAATGAAGTTTTGTCAGGCTTGTGGAGGAACGAAGGAAGAGGCTTTGGATTTTGCCTGTGGAGTAGAAATGCTTCATACCTATTCTCTCATCCACGATGACCTCCCGTGTATGGATGACGATGACCTTCGCAGGGGCAAGCCAACATGCCATAAAGTGTTTGGAGAAACGATTGCAACTCTTGCTGGGGATGCGTTGCAAGCAGCTGCGTTTCGAACGGTGCTTTCTGCCAAAGGGCCTTGGAGGGAGACGGTTTCTGCCGGTCCCGGAAAGGCGGCATATTTCCTTGCGGAAGCGGCTTCAGAGCAGGGAATGTGTGGCGGCCAGTATCTGGATACGGTAAAGGACGGTAAAGCACATACAGAAGAAGAATTGCGTACGATCCACGCAGGAAAAACGGGTGCATTGCTACGAGCGGCATGCTTGATGGGCGTTTGCGCGTGTGCCGGGCACCGCGAGGTGGATAGCCGTGCGTTTGAAGCGGCAAAAGAATATGCAGAAAACCTGGGTATGGCATTTCAAATTCAGGATGACATTCTGGATGTTACAGCCACGACACAAGTGCTTGGAAAGCCTGTCGGTTCGGATGCTGCTAATATGAAGACAACATTTGTAACTCTGTTTGGTGTACCAGCTTGCCATGAATTGGTTATGGAGTATACGGCAAAGGCAAAGGCGGCATTGGAGAGTGTTTTTTCGGATTCTGGATTTCTGTGCTGGCTGGCGGATCAACTTGCCTCAAGAGAGCATTGAATTTCTGTTGTTTTAAGGTTAGTGATGGCTTTCCTTAGTTGTTGTATGCGCTTGAAACCGATTTTGAAATGTGTTAAACTGGCTTAAATGATACAAAGGAGATCATATTTTGGCATCATTGGATTTGCCTGATCTGCGAACGATTTCGGACAGTGAGGCAGAAGACCTCTGCGTACGTCTGCGGACCAGTTTAATTGAAAATGTATCCCAGACAGGTGGCCATTTGGCATCGAATCTGGGTGTAGTCGAGTTGACTGTGGCATTGCACAGAGTTTTTGATACCGGAGAAGATCGACTTGTTTTTGATGTCGGTCATCAATGCTATTGTCACAAGATTCTGACTGGACGCGGTGATGCAATGAGCACACTGCGTTCTTTTGGCGGGCTATCTGGTTTCCCAAAGCCCAACGAAAGTGTTCATGATGCTTTTGTTGCTGGACATGCATCAAACTCGGTTTCGGTCGCTCTTGGTATGGCTCGTGCAAGGACGATTCTCGGAGAAAAGTATCATGTTATTGCGCTTCTGGGTGACGGTGCACTTTCGGGCGGACTTGCGTACGAGGGATTGTCAGATGCAGGCGAAAGCGGAGAGCCTCTAATTGTTATTTTAAATGACAATGGAATGTCTATCACAAAAAGTGTAGGTGGTGTGGCACAGCACCTGGCGCGCCAGAGATTAAAGCCGCAGTATTTGAACCTGAAAAAGGGCTATCGGAAAGTGATGAATGTGTTGCCTGGAGGCAGACACATTTATCGAATTACGCATAAAGTGAAGAAAGTGGTCAAGGATGCCCTGCTTTCTTGCAGTATGTTCGAAGATATGGGCTTTACTTATTTGGGGCCGGTTGATGGTCATGATGTGCGTCAATTGACACAATTGCTGCGCTATGCACGTGAGTTGACTGTTCCTGTCCTTTTACATGTTAGAACCGTGAAAGGAAAAGGCTATGAGCCTGCCGAAAAGAATCCTGATGCTTTCCACGGAGTATCTCCGTTTCAAATTTCTGACGGAACATTTTTGAAACAGTCCAAACAAGGTTTTTCTTCGGTTTTTGGTTCTGCGCTCTGTGAGCTTGCTGCCGGTGATCGCCATATTTGTGCAATCACTGCTGCTATGCAGGGAGGGACTGGATTAAAGGAGTTTGCGGAAAGATTCCCTGATCGTTTCTTTGATGTTGGAATTGCAGAAGGTCATGCGGTAACAATGGCGGCAGGAATGGCGAAACAGGGGATGATCCCCGTTTTTGCGGTGTATTCAACTTTTTTGCAGCGTTCTTACGATATGCTGCTTCATGATGTTGCGCTTCAAGGGTTACATGTTGTGTTTGCGGTTGATCGTGCGGGCTTAGTCGGTGAGGATGGAGAAACACATCATGGAGTGTTTGATCCTGCATTTCTTGACACGATTCCCGGAATGACAGTTCTTTGCCCTTCTAATTTTTGCGAACTGAAATCCATGCTTCGTCAAGCGGTGTATGAGATTCCGGGCCCTGTTGCCGTTCGTTATCCGCGAGGCGGAGAAAACTCTTGGCAGGATGATCGGTCCAAAGGAATGTCGGTAGTTGTTCGAGAAGGAAATGACATTACTCTAATAGGATATGGCGCGCTTGTCCAGAATCTCATAGAAGCCGCCGAACTTCTTGCAGAACGCGGAATTAATGCGGAAGTCGTAAAGTTAAATACTATTACACCGCTTGATATTAAGTGCGTTGCAGAATCGGTAAAGAAAACGAGCCGCCTTTTGGTAGTTGAGGATAGCGTGGATATGAATTGCGTTGGCAGACGCTTGGTATCACAACTGGTTGACATCGGAATCCTTTTGAAATCTTCTGCACTGCTGAATTTGGGGAATGGCTTCATCACCCATGGCAGCGTAGCCCAGTTGCAAAGACTATGTGGAATTGACGCGAAATCAATTTGTATCAAGGCGGAGGAGGTGTATTCCTGTGGCTAAAAAACGTTTGGACGTTCTGCTGGTTGAGCAGGGGCTTATCGAAAGCAGGCAAAAAGCACAGGCTACGATCATGTCCGGTTTGGTATATGTGAATGGGCAGAAGATTGACAAAGCCGGTACACCGACAGATGAGAACGCCTCCATTGAAGTGCGTGGAAAGGCACTAAAATATGTTAGCCGCGGTGGGTTAAAGCTGGAAAAAGCAATGGCAACATTTCCAATTGAACTTACGGATAAAGTGTCTGCTGACATTGGTGCCTCTACCGGTGGTTTTACAGATTGCATGCTGCAGAACGGCGCGAAAAAAGTGTATGCTGTGGATGTGGGATACGGTCAGCTTGCCTGGAGCCTACGAAGTGACCCCAGAGTGATTTGTTTAGAGCGAACCAATGCCCGTTATTTAACCACGGAGCAAATTCCTGAACCCTTGGATTTTGCATCAATTGATGTTTCTTTTATTTCTTTAAAGCTGATTTTGCCTACACTTCGCCAGCTTATGGCGGACGGTGGACAAGTTGCTTGCCTTGTGAAACCGCAATTTGAGGCAGGAAAAGAGAAAGTTGGAAAAAAGGGCGTTGTGCGTGACCCGGAAGTACATTTGGAAGTGTTGGAACATTTTCTGGAACATGCTGCACAGGCGAATTTCTATGTCGCGGGGTTGACTTATTCGCCGATTCGTGGGCCGGAAGGGAACATTGAATATTTGGGGTATCTTACCACTGAACCTGCTCCTGGGTGGGAAATGGATTTAAAATCTCTTGTGGCGGCCTCTCATGGGGAACTGGAGGGAAAGTAACCATGCGTATTGTACTCAGCCCAAATCCATATCGTGATCGCGGTCTAAAGGCGGCTCAATCTGCACGTAAAATTCTAAATAGTGTTGGAGTAGAAACTACGATTTGCCTGCCATTTGATCTTGATGGTAACAGTAAGCTCGAATTGCCTCGGCATCTCACATATGAGAAAATGGAACAGGCACTTCCGGGTGCCGATATGCTGATTTGTTTTGGTGGAGACGGCACGATTCTTCATGCGGCAAAAGATGCTGATGCCTTTGGTGTTCCTATTTTGGGTGTCAACATGGGCAGTGTTGGGTTTATGGCCGAGCTTGAGTATGGTGAACTTTCCCTACTGAGCAAGCTTGCAGAGGGTAAATTCTATACGGAATCTCGCATGATGCTGGATGTTTCGGTTACACGTGATGGACAGCAGATTTTTCACGAGGTTGCATTAAACGATGCAGCTTTGACAAAAGGCGCTGTTGCGCGAGTTGTTGACTTAAAAATTTCCTGTGATAGCATGTTGATGTCTGAATTCTCCGGCGACGGTGTTGTGGTATCCACGCCCACCGGTTCTACGGGATACTCTATGGCTGCAGGTGGTCCTATTGTAGAGCCTACAGCAGAAAATTTGATCATTACGCCGATTTGTGCGCATGCCATGGACGCAAAGTCGTTTGTTTTAAGCAGTGAGCGTATTGTTTCGATTCAGTTAGGTAGACTGACTCGTAAGACTGCTTATTTGTCCGCAGACGGGGGTCGCGCATTTCGTTTGCAGGATGGCGATGTGGCCGAGATTCGTAAATCCGACAAAGTGACAAAGTTGGTGCGGCTGTCCGGTCGTACCTTCTATGAAATCCTGGCGAAAAAATTCGGAAGGACGTGATTGCGTGAAAGGGACACGACAGGCAGAGATCCTACGCATCATCGCTGAAATGGAAGTGGAAACTCAGGAGCAGCTTTTGGATGAGTTGGCTCAACGTGGAATTCATGCTACACAAGCAACTATTTCCCGGGATATTAAGCAGCTGCATTTAATCAAGGAATTGACCGGGCGTGGTGCATATAAGTATGTTGTTTCTGGCCGAAAAACCAGTCTCAACTTTGCTGAACGCCTTCGTACAATTTTCCGTGAGTGCGTTACGTCCTTTGATTACGCTCAGAATATTGTTGTTATCAATACGATGCCCGGTCTTGCTTCTGCTGCCGGTGCTGCGCTTGACGGCATGGAAATTCCGGAAATGGTTGGTAGCCTTGCTGGCGATGACACCGCTATACTGATTATGCGAACTACGCAAGATGCAGAAGACTTTTGTAAAAAGATACATGAAATGCTCAAATGAGGTGAGGTTAAATGCTCTCCTTGCTCCATATTGAAAATATTGCTGTCATCGAACAGGCCGAAATCCAGTTCGATGACGGCTTTAATGTCCTTACCGGTGAAACTGGCGCAGGAAAGTCTATTGTAATTGATGCAATCGGGGCTGTCTTGGGGGAGCGAACCAGCCGTGATTTGATTCGAACGGGAGCTCGCTCTGCCAGGGTTGAGGCAGTGTTTGCAAACTTGCCTGCTTTACCTTGGTTTGATGAAAACGGTGTTGCACCTGATGAGAACGGTGAGCTGCTGTTGCAGCGTGAGATTCACCCGGATGGGAAAAATGTCTGCCGAGCAGGTGGGCGGTTGCTTACCGTTTCTCAATTGAAGACATTGGGTCAGCAGCTGTTGAACATCCATGGCCAGCATGAAGGCCAGCTGCTGCTGGATGAGGAGCGGCATCTGGATTATTTGGATCGATTTGGCGCCCTTGAAGATTTGGTTGATGATTTTCGTGAAAGCTACCGGAACGTGGCTGAGCTCAGGAAAGAAATTTCCGCACTGCAGATGGATGAGGCAGAGCGAGAAAGACGCATTGACAGCTTGAATTATCAAATCGCAGAACTGGAACGGGCAAACCTGAAAGCGGGGGAGGAGGAAGCTCTTCTTGCTCGCCGTGATTTACTTCGAAATGCAGAAAAACTGATCGAAGCGGTTCAGAATGCTCACTATGCTCTGTCCGGGGATGAAGACAGCCAAGGTGCAGTAGCACTGATTGGTGATGCGGAATACGCCTTAGGCGGGGTGCGCCGCGTCAGTGACGAGCTGAATGCTCTGGCTGAAAAAATGGCTGAATTGCGCTTTGCTGCAGATGATCTTGCTGAGCAGGTACGCGATTTGCGAGATGCTTTCGATTTTACCCCTGGTGAATTGGACGAGGTGGAGAGCCGATTGGATGTCATCTTCCGCCTGCGTAAAAAGTACGGAAATACCGTGGAAGAAATGCTGGATTATCTGGAGCGAAGCCGTAAAGAGTTGGAGCAGATTCGGGATTCGGATGATGCCTTGATTCGTCTTGAGCAAAAGCTGGTTAAGGCAAAAAAGGCGGCCATGGAGAAGGGAACACGTCTTTCGGAACGCCGTAAAGAAGTTGCCGGTACGCTTCAAGAGCGCATTCAAAAAGAACTTGCACAGCTTGATATGCCCAAGGTTCGTTTTGCGGTCGAATTTGCAGCAAAAGATTGTCAGGATGGTATGGATGCAACCGGCTTGGATCAGGTGAGATTCCTTATGTCGGCTAATGTTGGCGAGGATCTAAAGCCAATCGCACGCATTGCATCTGGTGGTGAACTTGCACGAATCATGCTGGCGATGAAGAGCGTTTTGGCTGAAAACGATGATATCGGTACGTTGATTTTTGACGAGGTAGATACAGGTGTTTCCGGTCGAGCGGCGCGCAAGGTAGCTGAAAAGATGGCAGATATCGCCGTGTCAAAACAAGTTTTGTGTGTAACACATTTGCCTCAAATTGCGGCAATGGCAGACACTCATTTCTCTGTAGAGAAAGGGGAAATGAACGGGCGCACGTTTACCCAAGTGGAACGCCTGTCATTGGAGCGCCGCAAAGAGGAATTAGCTCGATTGACCGGAGGCACATTCGTCACGGCACTGCAACTGGAAAGTGCAGGACAGCTTTTGGATGAAGCCGCAACATATCGCGAGCAACACCGTGTTAAGTAAAGTGAACGGAGGTCAGGGTGTGGAGAAACGCTTAAAAATCAATGAGGTGGCTAAGCTGTTGTGTACAACGCCGGATGCCATTCGCCTTTATGAGCGAAAAAACATCATCCAGCCCAGCCGAGATCAAGAAAACCAATACCGTGGTTTTACACAGGAAGACATTACGCGCCTCTATGATTGCAAATTACTGCAGAATGTTGGTTTTTCACTTTCGGAGATTGCCAACATAATTTCAAATGTTACGCCTGAAGAATTTGACAGATTGTTGGAAGAAAAAGAACACGAACTGGAGCAGAAGGTACTGCGGTATAGTCGTGTTTTAGATCAGATGCATCGACTTCAAGCGGCAAAGCACTTGTTTGATTACTATGAAAATGAGTTTTACATCCGAAATAGCCCACATGCGTTGGTGTGCTGTTACGCAAATGCAGGTGAATTGAACCGACGCAGTTTGGAGTGCCCGTTTTACCAGCATGTGATTGAGTATCACAATATGTTCCGTCGGTGCATTGTTGTCCCGCGTGACAAAGCGTTTTCCGACGTTGTCGGTATGGACGGCATGCCGGGGTACTCAATCGAAATTGATAAGGCTCATGAGCTGGGTTTGGAAGCGGATGACGTAGTTTCTGAATGGAAACCGAAGCGCAGCGTTTACACGGTAATAAAAGTGGAAGATAAGTTGAGAAGGGAAGATCTTCAGCCGGCGTATGACTGGATCAATGACCATAATTTTACTCTTGCGGGTGACATATTGGCTTGGGTACTGAAAATTGTGTTTGACCACGGAAAAATTTCTCGCTTGTACGCGGTTTGGCTTCCTATTGAGTAAATTGCTATATAAAAGTCTGGAACAGGTCTAAGGTTTTCGGGAGGTAAACTTTGGGTACATTATGAAGTTTTTAGCTTGATTTATTAGAAAAATGAAAAAGAAACCTTTACATTTTACGTGCAAAAAAACTTTTTATATGATAAAATAACAAATAATGCACTCGAAATCTCCGTAAAGTACGGTTTCAACTGTTTTGCAACCGAAATTTTTATCCCACTTGACATTGGACTTGGTCTATGGTGGATTATTAAAGCATCCCTAATTATAGGTTTTTGCCTATATTAAGTAATTTGGGCATTACGGCCATTTCCCCCAAAGGTCGTAACATATAAAGAAAGTGAGGAGGAGTCACGAAAATGAAGAAATTTGGTATGCTCATTGATGTTCATTATTGTACCGGCTGCCACACTTGCGAGGTCGCTTGTGCACAGGAGAACAGTCTGCCGGCTGATCAGTTTGGCATCAAGGTGACCGAGCACGTCCTGAACCAGAAAAAGGGACTCATGATCGACTATGTACCCTACATCACCGACATGTGTAACTTCTGCATGGCTCGCGTTGCTGAGGGCCGCAAGCCTTCCTGCGTGAAGCACTGCCTGGCACAGTGCCTGAGCTTTGGCCCCATCGACGAAGTTGTCGAAGAGGCTAAGAACGCCAAGAAGCCCATGCTGTACTTCAAGTAATTCGAAGTATCTTTCTGCTTTTGTTTGAAAAAATATGTACAAGAGAGCATCTTGTGCACCTGATTAATTTAAAGTAAGGAGATAAATATGGCTTGCAATTGCAATAATGACGACATGAGAGTCGTTAAGACCGGCGCATGGTCCGGTGGCCCTGGCTGCCATGGCGGCTGCGGCGTTGAGCTGTACATTAAGGACGGCAAGCTTCAGAAGGTTGAGGGCGATGAGAACCATCCCTTCCTGCAGGGTCGTCTGTGCCCCCGCGCTTTGGCTATGCCCCAGTATACTTATCATCCCAACCGTCTGCAGTACCCCCTGCGCCGTGTAGGCGCCCGTGGTGAGGGTAAGTGGGCCCGCATTTCCTGGGATGAGGCTCTGGATGAGATCGAGTATAAGTTTAAGAAGATTCGTCAGGAAGACGGTGCTGAGTCCATGGTCTTTGGCCAGGGTACCGGTCGTGACGCCGGCGGCTCCCTGATTTTCCTGGCTTACGCATACGGCAGCCCCAACTGGACTCTGTTCGGTCTGTCCGGTATCGCTTGCTTCACTCCTCGTCTGGCTGCTATGAATATGGTTGCCGGCGATATTCAGTTTGAGGATGCTGCTCAGCTGTCTCCCGAGCGTTATAACGATCCCGATTTCGTGCCTCCCGAAGTCATGATCATCTGGGGCCGTGGTACCCGCGGCAGCCAGTGTGCTGACCACTACTATTCCAGCCACTGGGTCGTTGACCTGATGAAGCGCGGCACCAAGTTCATCGTTATCGATCCTCGTCAGACTTGGATGTCCACCCGTGCAGAGCTGTTCCTGCAGGTTCGTCCCGGTTCCGACTGCGCTCTGGCTCTGGGCATGATGCATGTTATCATCAATGAGGAACTGTATGATAAGGAATTCGTTGAGAAGTGGACCTACGGCTTTGAAGAGCTGAAAGAGCGCGTCCAGGAGTACACTCCTGAGAAGGTCGCTGAGCTGACCTGGGCCAAGAAGGAAGACATCATTGCTGCTGCTCGTATGTATGCAAAGGCAAAGCCCGCTTCCATCCGTTGGGGCCAGCCTCTGGATAGTAACGCCAACTCCATTGGTACCATCCAGGCTCTGAACTGCC
>CAZDXX010000004.1:5672-29171 GCA_964509595.1 uncultured Oscillospiraceae bacterium | reverse complement strand
ACCGATACCGCCCTGAAGCTTGGTGACTACGTTGTTACCGAGGCTGGTTTCGGTGCTGACCTGGGCGCTGAAAAGTTCCTGGATATCAAGTGCCGTTATGCTGGATTGAATCCTGATGCCGTTGTCATTGTTGCTACTGTCCGCGCTCTGAAGCATCACGGTGGCTGCGCTAAGGCCGACCTGAACAAGGAGAACCTGGCCGCTCTGGAAGCTGGCCTTCCCAATCTGGTGCGCCACGTGGAGAACATCACCAAGGTCTACGGTTTGCCTGCTGTTGTTGCTATTAACCGCTTTGATTGCGATACCGAAGCCGAGCTGCAGATGATCCGTGAAGCATGTGGTAAGTTCGGCGTCAATGTGGCGTTGTCTGAAGTCTGGGGCAAGGGCGGTGCCGGCGGCGAAGAACTTGCTCGCGAGGTTCTTCGCGTAATGGATGAGGAACCGAACAACTTCTCCTTCGCCTATGATCTTGACGCTCCTTTGACCGAAAAGATTGAAGCAGTTGCTCGCCGTGTTTACGGTGCAGACGGCGTTGATTTTGCTCCTGCCGCTGCTAAGGAGCTGAAGCGTCTGGAAGAGCTGGGCTACGGCAAACTGCCTGTTTGCATGGCCAAGACCCAGTACTCCTTCTCTGATGATCCTGCCAAACTTGGCGCTCCCAGCAACTATCGCATTACTGTGCGCAAAGCAAAGGTTTCCGCAGGTGCAGGTTTTGTCGTTGTTCTGACCGGTGAGGTCATGACTATGCCTGGTCTACCTAAGGTTCCTGCTGCTGAGTCTATCGATGTAGACGAGAATGGCAAGATTGTTGGCTTGTTCTAAGAGCTTCAATTGTAATTATATATCAAAACAGGACTCTGAATTTTAAAAATTCGGAGTCCTGTTTTTTCAAAATTAAGTTTCGCGGTCCGTTTGCTTCATCTGCTTTAGATTACCAATCTTTAGACTTCTGCGATCCAATTCTGCAAGGACAGCTTCCAAAGGAATGTCCTGCTGAGCCATCAGTACCATCAAATGATAAATCACATCGCAGATTTCACCTACGGTATCTTCCTGCACGCCGTTTTTAGCAGCAATAATAGTTTCAGCAGACTCTTCGCCTACCTTTTTGCAGATCTTGTCAATTCCTTGATTAAACAAATAGCACGTATAAGAGCCTTCCTGTGGATTCACCTTTCGATCCAAGACGACTTGATACAAATTCTGCAGTGTATCGTTCATGATTTATTTCTCTCCTTTGATTTCGTTGAAGAAGCAACTGCGTGCCCCGGTGTGGCATGTTGGACCGACCGGTTTACAGAGATATAGCAAGGTATCAGTATCACAATCGGTTCGTATTTCTTTAATGTGCAGAAAATTGCCGGAAGTTTCACCCTTGTTCCAAAGTGTGTGTCGGCTGCGAGACCAGAACCAAGCAGTTTTAGTCTTAATGGAAAGTTCAACCGCTTCTTTATTTGTATAACCGAGCATCAACACTTCTTTTGTGTCAATATCTTGAATGATTACCGGAATCAGATCAGACTTTTGAAATAATAGATTTAAATCAAACATGGCAAACCTTACTCTTCCCTTTCTGTTACTAAGATTGTCCCTAGAGGAAACAAATCATCCAACATATGAATCAACTTATCGCACAGGTATATTCTGTCTTTTCAAATATTCCTTAACCTGAGGTACAGTTAGTTCTCCAAAGTGAAATAGAGAAGCTGCCAAAGCAGCATCACAATCAGTAGCCTCAAAAACCTCAGCAAAATGCTCTAAACTGCCACAACCGCCGGAGGCAATAACAGGAATAGAAACCGCCTCTGTAACTGCCTTCGTCATGGCATGGTCAAATCCCGCCTTAGTTCCATCGGCATCCATAGAAGTCAATAGAATCTCACCGGCACCAAGTTCCTGTCCTTTTTTGGCCCATTCAACAACATCAAGACCGGTTGCTTTTCGTCCGCCCGCAACAACAACTTCCCAAGTACCATCTCCCCTACTGCGCCCGTCAATGGCTAACACAACACATTGAGAGCCAAAGCGTTCAGCAGCACGAGAAATCAGCGTAGGATCAGATACTGCAGCAGAATTAACAGAAATTTTGTCAGCACCTGCACGTAATAATAGACGAAAATCTTCCAATGTTCGTATTCCGCCGCCAACAGTCAAAGGTACAAAAACCTGAGATGCCGTCCGTTCAACCACATCAGCCACTGTGGATCGTTCATCACTGGTAGCAGTAATATCCAGGAAAACGATCTCATCGGCACCTTGATCAGAGTAGAATTTAGCCAACTCCACTGGGTCGCCGGCATCGCGAATATTTACAAAGTTAACACCCTTCACAACACGGCCATCCTTGACATCTAAGCAAGGGATAATGCGTTTTGCTAACACTGAGGACCAGCCTCCTTGATTGCAGTTGCCAAATCAATAGTTCCTGCGTAGTAGGCTTTTCCGATTATGGCACCATAAAGACCCATGTCGCGCAAACGCTTCACATCATCCAGGGTTGTTACGCCGCCGGACGCAACGATATTGCAGGTGACAGCACTTTGGAGTGCTGCAAGCTGTTCGAAATTTGGACCAGACAGCATTCCATCTGCAGCAATATCTGTAAAGATGATTGTCTTTACACCTTTTTCCTCGATTTCGCGAGCGAAATCAAGATAATCCAAACCGGAATCTTCCTCCCAGCCCGCTGTACGCACCTTGCCGTTCATGCAATCGATACCTACAGCAACCTTATCGCCGTAATGACTGACTGCATATTCCACTACTTCAGGATTCGTAACCGCTGCGGAACCAATTACAAAACGTTTCACTCCTGCTTCCGCAACGGTGATGACGTCAAGCCCGGTCTTGATTCCGCCGCCCAACTCTACACTCAATCCGGAATTTTGAATCACATCATATATGTAAGGGAAATTAGTTCGCACTCCGTCTCTGGCGCCATCCAAGTCTACCATGTGAATCCATTTTGCTCCGGAATCGGCAAAAGCTTTCGCTGTTTCAAGTGCGTTGTTAGCAACTTTGTGAGCAGTTGAAAACTCACCTTTTTTCAGACGGACACAGGTACCGTCTTTCATATCAATAGCAGGCAGAATGATCATTTGTTCAGCTCCCCAAAGTTTTTCAATATAGTCAATCCTGTTTCGCCACTTTTTTCCGGATGGAACTGGCAGCCAAACACATTGCCGTGGCCCACAGCAGCAACAACGGAAGGTCCATAGTCAGTACGAGCGATTACGTCTTCTTCTTGCTGTGCATAGCCGCAGAATGAGTGTACAAAGTAAACGTATGCCCCGTCATCCAATCCTTTAAAAATGGGACTGTTATTTTGGAATTTTAGACTGTTCCAGCCGATATGGGGCAGTTTATACTGGGTTTCAATTCGAGCAATTTTTCCTTTGATCAAGCCAAGACCATCACAGCGGCGTACTTCTTCACCCATGTCAAACAGCAACTGCATGCCAAGGCAGATACCCAAAACAGGTTTTTTTTCAGCCTGAGCGATCACAACTTTATCGAGACCCGGAGCACGCAGCTTTTCGGCTGCATCAGGAAAGGCACCTACACCGGGCAGAATGATCGCATCGGCACGTTCCAGTTCCGCTGCTTCGCTGGTAATGCACGTATTCAGTCCTAAATACGCCATTGCATTTGTCACGCTCTTTAAATTTCCAACACCATAATCTACGATTGCAATGAGACTCATATTACAAAACTCCCTTAGTGGAGGTAACGCCTTCGCCCGTGATTTGAGCAGCATCTTGAATACAGACACCCAAAGATTTAAACAATGCTTCTGTAATGTGATGTGCATTTTTTCCGTACAGAGCGCGCATATGTAAAGTTGTCGCGCTGTTCATGGCAAACGCACGCATAAATTCTTCGGTCAGACAGGAGTCGTATCCACCAATCTGTTCTTGAGGCATTTCGGCATCAAAGTGCAGATAAGCGCGATTGGAGAAATCCAGTGCAGTATGACAAAGAGCTTCGTCCATGGGGATATATGCGGAAGCAAAGCGTCGGATACCCAGTTTATCTCCTAAAGCCTGCTTAAGTGCCTGTCCTAAAACAATACCTACATCCTCTACGGTATGGTGTGCATCCACATGAAGATCCCCACGTGCAGTGATCTGCAGCCCGATTTTTGCGTAAAAAGCCATTGCAGTCAGCATATGATCAAAGAAACCTATTCCGGTATCGATTTGAACCGGACCACCGTCTAAATTTAAAGACAGAGAAATTTGGGTTTCCTTGGTTTCACGGGTGATTTGAGCAATACGCCCCATATTAGGTTCCCCCTTCAAACTCAAGCTTCAAAACGTACTTGAATGGAATTAGCATGTGCGGTCAATTTCTCGCTCAATGCCAGTGCAATGATCTCATCTTTTACAGGAGCCAATGTCTCTTGATTATATTCTATCACACTCATGCTCTTAAGGAAACTATCAACTGACAGCGGTGAGAAGAAACGAGCCGTACCGGAAGTAGGCAAAACATGATCGGGGCCGGCCAAATAATCTCCTAACGGCTCGGGCGACCATGCACCAAGGAATACCGCACCGGCGTTTTTGATTCCCGGTAGCAATGCGCGAGGATTTTCGGTGACTACTTCCAGATGCTCGGGGGCGATTTCGTTGGCCAATTCGACACACTGCTCCAGTGTGTCACACACGATAGCACAGCCGAAATCACGCAAAGATGTTTCCATGATTTCTGAACGGCTCAAATAGCCGGTCTGACGAATAATTTCAGCGTCCACGGCCTTTGCCAGATCCATGCTTGTTGTCAACAGCACTGCGGAAGCAAGCTTGTCATGCTCAGCCTGACTGAGAAGATCGGCAGCAACAAACTTAGGATTTGCACTTTCGTCTGCAATGACCAAAACCTCAGAGGGGCCCGCAACCATATCAATGTCAAGCTTTCCATAAGCCATACGCTTTGCGGTTGCCACAAATGCATTGCCGGGACCGACAAGCTTGTCAACTTTGGGAATAAAGCCTGCCCCAAAGGTCAGTGCGGCAACTGCCTGAGCACCGCCAACTGCAATCACGCGATCTACTCCGGCGATTTTGGCGGCAGCCAGAACGGCATCATTTAGATTTTCGGTGGGCGGAGTGACCATAACTAATTCTTCTACGCCGGCTACCTTAGCAGGGATTGCATTCATTAGAACGGAAGACGGATAAGCAGCAGTGCCGCCAGGTACATACAAACCAACACGTGTAAGACCACGTACAACACGACCAACAACACCGCCATCAGGAGATTTCCACTCCACTGTTTTGGCAAGGAGTTTTTGGTTATAATCACGGATATTCTCTGCTGCATGTTCCAGTGCTGCAATCAGTTCTTTGGGGCACCGGCCATAAGCCTCGTTCAGCTCATCTTTTGTTAATTCGCGAGGTGAAACTTTATCAAAACGCAAAGAATATTCCTCGACAGCTGCATAGCCATTCTCCTTTACGTTCTGCATGATTTCAGCGACAGCACGCTCGATATCAGCACCCACTTCAGCAGCTCGAGCACGCATGGCTGTAATCAAATCGCGTTCTGCCCTGCCATCAGCTTTTAATATCTCAATCATTGCGTTTATTCAACTCCTGTTCGCATTTGGACAGGAAGTCCAAAATCTCGTTCTTGTATAGTTTCATCGATGCCGTATTTACGATCAAACGTGCGGACACCTGCGCAACATCTTCAATTGGAATCAAACCGTTCTCACGAAGTGTAGCACCGGTTTCTACAATATCAACAATAGCATCGGCCAAATCAAGAATGGGTGCAAGTTCTACGCTTCCTTCGATTTTAATGATTTCGACATCCATCCCCTTCTTTTCAAAGAAAGATCGGGCAACTTCCGGATATTTCGTCGCAATACGGCGTGTTTTATATGTTCCGTAGAAATCACTGCCTTCTTTGACCGCCAAAGCAAAACGACATTTTCCGAAACCCAAATCAAGAACTTCATAGAAAGAGGAACCCTTCTCTAGGATCGTATCTTTTCCTACAATGCCCATATCGCACACGCCGTGTTCGACATAAGTAATAACATCAGGAGCCTTGGCAAGGACTGCATCCAGACCATAGTTGGGAACAGAATGGATGAGGCGTCTGCCTGGATTGCGGATCGGTGTACAGTCAAGTCCCATTCCTTCAAACATCTCTACGCTCTTATCCTGCAATCGTCCTTTTGTCAGTGCAATGCGCAGACGATGTTCGGTGGGAGCTTGAGGCTGGCTCAAGCATGCAGCGACTGCATCAGCATCCACAGAGAAGCCGATTGCCGGGGCGGGACGGCCAAATTTTTCAACCAAGTTATCGTAACGGCCGCCGGACAGGACAGGTGCTCCTGCGCCTTCTACATAGCCACGGAACACGACACCAGTGTAGTAATCGATCTGATGAACCAAGCCAAGGTCAAAGCGAACATATTGACCGTAACCTTTTTCCTGAAGCGCGGCGTAAAGCATACGCAAGTATTCCACTTCTTCTCTCTTGCCTACTAAAGCTTCTGCCTCATCCAAAACCTCAACAGAGCCAAATAATTGAGACAGTCGAGTAAGGACCGCGCATGCAGGATTCTCTTTATAAGGATCAAGAAGATTATTCAGTGCCGCAAAGTGCTTTCCTTCAATCAAAAGGCGTATCTGTTCTGTTTGAGCAACCCCCATATTCATCTCTGCAGCAAGCGCACGGAATAGTCCAACGTGACCCAATTCAATGTGAAATGCATGCGGAGAAGAAGCCTTTAACGCCTCAACAGCCAAAGCAATAACCTCGACATCAGTCGCCTGTCCAGCTGCACCAATCAGCTCAACGCCGCACTGTGCAATCTCACTGCTTCCTCCCTTGTGAGCCTGCCCGGAGCGAAATACAGTCTCGTTATAATACAAGCGCTGAGGCAAAGGAACAGCTTTTAGCTTGGTTGCAGCTACACGTGCAATAGGAACTGTGCAATCAGGACGCATGACCATAATCTTACCATCGCGGTCAATAATCTTCAGAAAACTTTCTTGCGGAAGTGGATTGCCGGACTGAATAAACAAATCATAAAATTCAATTTCCGGAGTAGAAATTTCAGCGTACCCATTTGCGGCAAACAAATCAGTCAATGCATTCTGAACCTTGCGACGGTCTGCACATTCAGCAAACAAGCGATCACGAGTGCCTTCTGGTGTATTGATAATATAATTCAAGGGAAGCCCTCCTCCCAAAACTTTAGTTCTTTATCACGCTACTACGCTAAATTATACAGTAACACCCCCTTGATGTCAAGGGGGCGTTTATGCCGATTACGCAGCTTGATTACACAACATGATTGCGCAATATGCCTATAGATTCAATTTCAACTTCAACAATATCACCCGAATGCATTGGTCCAATTCCTGCAGGCGTTCCTGTAGAAACAACATCACCAGGCTCCAAGGTCATAGATGCAGTGATAAATGCCAGCATTTCCGGTATCTTCGTCATGAACATGGATGTACGAGACGATTGAACCGTTTCCCCATTGAGCCTTGTTTCGATTTTGAGATCTGCTCCATCTGTTTCATCGGTGATCCAAGGACCGATTGGTGCAAAACCATCCATTGCCTTTGCACGTGTCCACTGGCCATCTGCGGACTGAATATCGCGCGCCGTAATATCATTGAGACAGGTGAATCCCAGAATGTACTCCCGAGCATTCTCGGGTGTTAAATTCTTGGCTCTCTTCCCTATTACGAGTGCCAATTCACCTTCGTAGTCCAGGCGTTGTACAAAATCAGGAGCACAGATCTCGCCATCCGGGTGATTTATTGCATTAGATCCCTTCATAAAAAGAATAGGATACTCAGGAATTCCATCATTCATTTCCACTGCATGATCGTAATAATTCTTTCCGACAAGAACGATCTTGCTCGGCTCACAAGGAGCAAGCAAGCGGCATTCAGGAAGAGATAAGCATCCACCATCAAGAGCGATTCCCTCAAATGGGGCGTGTTCTAATGTGCGGACATAGTCTCCTTCCAAAACACCCCAATGGGCTGCCCCTTGATGCAGTACACGGACATACTTCATTGGTTTAACCCTCCACCTGCTCCAAAACCAGGTTCAATAACGCTTGACGGCCATCCCCCTTTTCGGCAGAAAACGGGATAACGATCGAATCTTCATCCAATCCAAGTGTTTCGCGAATTCGAGCAATATTACCTTCAATCTCGCTTTTCTTTAGCTTATCTAGTTTGTTCGCAACAACGACATAAGGTTTTCCACAAGTTTTGAACCATTCAGCCATCGTACAATCATCAGCTGTTGGCTTATGCCGCGCATCCACGATTTGAACTCCAAGCGTCATCAGCTCGGTATCAGCAAACCAGCTTTCAATCAGCTTCCCCCAGCGCGCCTTCTCTTCTTTCGACACTTTTGCATAGCCGTAGCCAGGTAAATCAACTAAATAAAGCTTCTTATCGATCAAAAAGTAATTAATATGAGTTGTTTTTCCGGGTGCCGCACCAACACGTGCAAAATTTTTGCGATTCAAAAGTTTGTTGATTACTGAGGATTTACCGACATTGGAGCGTCCGGCAAAAACAATCTGAGGAAGGCGATCACGTGGAAAATCGGCCTTTTTTACAGCAGACCGAACAAATTCTGCATTACTTATATTGAACGCCATAGTTATCCTCCCTGTTACTGAGTCAACCCAACACGCTGTACAGCAGACTGAGCCGGAAGATGTTTTAAATCAACTTCTGTATCAGCGGGATTACACATCAAAGCATGCGCAAGAACGGAATCAACCTGTTCAACTGTGATGAACTGAAGGGCAGAACGAACCGTTTGATCAATTTCTTCCAAATCCTTCGCATTATCGGCGGGAATAATTACCGTCTTGATGCCATTGCGAAATGCTGCCATGGTTTTTTCTTTTAGACCACCAATAGGCAACACGCGACCACGCAAGGTCACCTCTCCGGTCATGGCCAGAGCAGGTTTCACAGGAATTCCGGTCAGCGCTGACAACATTGCTGTAGTAATCGTAATACCAGCAGAAGGACCATCCTTCGGAACGGCTCCTTCAGGGAAATGGACATGAATATCTTTTGTCTTGTAGAAATCCGCTTCAAGTCCCCACTGGTTAGCACGGCTACGGATATAGGTTAATGCGGTATGAGCAGACTCCTTCATAACATCGCCCAAATTGCCGGTCAGTTCGATTTTTCCGGAACCGGGAATTACATTTACTTCCACCTGAAGCAGTTCTCCGCCAACACTCGTCCAGGCCAATCCATTAACGACGCCGACGCGTTCGATCAGAACTTGATGTTCAGGATGATATTTACGGACACCAAGCATTTCTTCCAGATTATCGCCGGTTACATGGACTGATTTTACCTGACCAGAAACGATGCGCATTGCCGCTTTACGACACACGTCCGCCAAACGACGTTCTAATACACGTACACCGGACTCTCGAGTATAACCGGTAATAATTTCACGAATGGCATCATCCGTAATTTTAAGTTGCGTCGCTCTCATTCCGTGCCGATTTCGTTGCTTCGGCAATAAATGCTGCTTAGCGATTTGGAGCTTTTCTTCATCCGTATAAGACGATAGTTCGATTACTTCCATACGATCAAGCAAGGGTCTGGGAATCGTATCTGTTGTATTTGCTGTCGTAATGAACATTACTTCGGATAAATCAAAAGGAACTTCCAAGAAATGATCTCGGAAGGCGGAATTTTGTTCGGCATCCAGAACTTCCAGCAGTGCGGATGCAGGATCACCGCGGTGATCTGTACCGATTTTATCGATTTCATCCAAAAGCAGAAGCGGATTCATACTCTCTGCCTGACGCACTGCGGAAATAATGCGTCCAGGCATAGCACCGATATAGGTTTTACGATGGCCGCGGATCTCAGCTTCGTCATGAACACCGCCAAGAGAGATTCTTGCCAACTTACGATTCAATGCCTTAGCAACACTCATGGCAATTGAAGTCTTACCAACTCCCGGAGGACCAACAAGGCAGAGAATCTGTCCTTTCAAATCAGGCGCAAGCTGCTTAACAGCAAGGAATTCGAGAATACGTTCTTTTACTTTCTCTAGTCCAAAATGGTCCGCATCCAAAACTTTGCGAGCCGCTGCAACATTGACTCGTTCCTTTGTGTACTTTCCCCAGGGCAGTTCCAATAAGGTATCCAAATAGTTACGTGTAACCGTGGCTTCTGACGAACCAAAAGGCTGCTTTTCCAACCGGGAAAGTTCCTTGTTTAATTTCTCGGCCACTTCCACCGGAAGCTTGGCATGCGCAATTTTTTCGCGATACTCACCAATTTCAGAGTCACTATTGCCTTCACCAAGTTCGTTTTGAATCACTCTGATTTGTTCACGCAGCATATGGTCTCGTTGGCTACGTGTAATCTGTTCGCGAAGTTTGGATTGAATATCGTCCTCCAGCTTCAGAACTTCAACCTCACGGCGAAGAATCTGATGCAATCGAGACAGACGGCGGAATGGACGCAATTCTTCGAGGATAGACTGTTTTTCATCTACACGAAGATTGATATTTTGAGCAATATAATCAGCAATGTATCCCGGGTCATCATTTGCTAAAACAGTCAAAAAAGTTTCAGGATTTACACGAGGAGACAGGCCGCAATATGTTTCAAACAAATCATAGACCTGACGAACCAGCGCTTCTTCTTTTGGCGTGTTGTGAGTATGTGCCGGAGTAACGATTTCCTCGACATTTGCAAATAAGCAAGGCTTTGTTTGGGTTAACTCAACAAGTCGGCCACGGCAAATTCCGTCTACCATAACACGAACATTATCGCCAGGAAGGCGGAGGATCTGCCGAACATTACATATTGTACCTACTGTGTACAAATCATCCTGTTTCGGCTCTTCAACCATTAAGTCTTTTTGCGTTACCAAAAAAATTGGAGTGCCGCCGGTCATTGCTTCATCCAATGCTTGAATTGATGCCGGACGAGCAACATCAAAGTGAAGCATCATATTCGGAAAAACGGTTAACCCGCGCAATGCCAAAGTCGGCAGTACAGATAAATTCAAATGTTCCTGTTCCATGGAACATCACTTCCTTTCAGAAAAAAACGGGGCAGGCTGCTGCCCGCCCCGATAAATTCCTTAAGATACGTTTCCTCGCGGGGCGTTTCCACCGGCTTCAGCACGAAGTGCAGCTGCACCAAGACGAGGTCTCGGCGGACGATCAGCGTCACGTTCCAGTTCCGGTGTTGCGTGTTCTTTGACACATGCAGCAGTTATCTTGACTTTAGAGATATCTGGCTGATCAGGTACATCATACATAACCTGAGTCATAACTTCTTCCAGAACAGCACGCAGGCCGCGGGCACCAATACCACGCTCCACCGCCTTATCTGCTGCAGCTTCCAATGCCTCGGGCTGGAATTCTAGCTCAACATTATCGTATTCCATCAGTTTCTTATACTGTTTTACCAAGGCATTTTTAGGTTCGGTCAAAATTTTGACAAGCTGATCTCGATCCAAAGCCTTCAAAGAAGTGATAACCGGCATACGGCCAACTAATTCAGGAATAATGCCGAACTTAAGCAGGTCGTGCGGCTGAACATCTTTGAAAATATCAGGATTTTTTTCCTTCTTGCTTGCGATCTCAGCGCCAAAACCAATGGATTTTTTGTCCAAACGCTTTTCAATAATCTTGTCGAGTCCGTCAAAAGCACCACCGCAAATAAACAAAATATTCTTAGTGTTGATTTGAATGAACTCCTGATGAGGATGCTTACGTCCACCTTGAGGTGGTACATTAGCAACGGTTCCTTCCAAGATCTTCAGCAGGGCTTGCTGAACGCCCTCACCGGACACGTCACGGGTAATAGACGTATTTTCGCTCTTTCGTGCGATTTTATCGATCTCGTCTACATAAATGATGCCTCTCTCGGCCAGCTCGACATCATAGTCCGCAGCCTGAACCAAGCGCAGAAGGATGTTCTCTACATCATCACCCACATAACCAGCTTCGGTCAATGTGGTAGCATCCGCAATAGCAAACGGAACCTTTAGAATTCTGGCCAATGTCTGCGCAAATAAGGTTTTGCCACAGCCAGTGGGGCCCAACAGAAGAATATTACTCTTCTGCAGTTCTACCTCGTCGCCGCCACCAAAATAAATGCGCTTATAATGATTATAAACTGCAACGGAAAGGGCAATTTTAGCCTCTTCCTGTCCAATAATATATTCATCCAGAACAGCTCGAATTTCGCGAGGAGTGGGGATCACATCAGGCATTTCTGCAGTATAAGAATTGTCAGTAGATTCGTAATCCTCATCCAAGATACTCATACAAAGCTGAACGCACTCATTGCAGATATACGCACCGGGACCAGCAATAATACGCTCGACTTCCTCCTGGTGCTTACCGCAAAATGAGCAGCGAACGGACTTCTTATCGTCTTTAGGCATGGTTTTCACCTCAAATCCAGAAGGAGCGGAGGAGATACTCCTCCGCTCTTTCCAATCGATTATCTCTTATAAATAATTTGATCAATTAGACCAAATTCCTTGGCCTCTTCGGCAGACATAAAGTTATCGCGCTCGCAAGCGGCGGTTACTTCTTCAACGCTGCGACCAGTGTTATCGGCCATGATCTGATTCATACGCTTTTTGATAGTCTCCAAGCGCTTCAGATGAATCGCCATATCTGTGATTTGACCCTGAGTGCCAGCAGAGGGCTGGTGAATCATGATTTCTGCATTGGGCAGGGCAATGCGGCGCCCCTTTGCACCAGCGGAAAGCAGGAATGCACCCATAGATGCTGCCATACCGATGCAAATAGTGGAAACGTCACACTTGATATACTGCATAGTATCATAGATGGCCATACCATCTGTGACGGAACCGCCGGGGCTGTTAATGTAAAACTGAATCTCTTTATCAGGATCCTGAGCCTCCAGGTACAGAAGCTGTGCCACAACTAAACTGGCAGTGGTAGCGTTGACCTCTTCGCCCAGGAAGATGATCCGATCATTGAGCAGACGGGAAAAAATATCGTAGGAACGCTCACCACGATTGGTCTGCTCTACAACATAAGGAACTAAACTCATGGATAATTCTCCTTTAATCGGACGCGGAAAGGGACTGTCTCGCGTCGGTCAGTCATACTAGAAGTATATCCGACCGAAGGAAACTTATTCCTCGGTTTTCTCTGCAGCAGGCTCTTCAGCCTCAGCAGCTTTCTTGGTGGTCTTCTTAGTGGTGGTCTTCTTGGCGGCGGGCTTCTCCTCACCATCCTCGGCCTTCTTGGTGGTAGTCTTCTTGGTAGTAGTCTTCTTAGCAGCGGGCTTCTCCTCGCCGTCCTCAGCCTTCTTGGTGGTGGTCTTCTTGGCAGTGGACTTCTTAGCAGCGGGCTTCTCCTCAGCCTTGGGAGCCTCGCCAACCTTGCCGGACTCGATCACCAGCTTGCTGGCCTTACGCATGGCGATCTCCTTCTTCAGCTCGTTGATGTCGGCCATTTCCTTGACCTGATCGATCTCCAAGCCAGCCTGCTCGGCGTAGTTCTTGATCTCCTCTTCTGCCTCTTCGTCGGAAGCAATCAGGTTCTCAGCAGCAACAATAGCTTCCAGAGCCAGAGTGGTCTTGATGTTAGCAATGGCGCTGGGACGCATATTTGCACGCATCGTGTTGGCATCAGTATCCATATACTTCATGTACTCTTCGAAGGGAATACCCTGGCCAGCGATGCGCTGAGCAAAGTCCTGCAGCATCTCGTCAACGCGATAGTCGACCATGCCATCGGGAATTTCAACTTCCATGTTGTTGCAGACCTGCTCCATCAGAGCGTTCTCATAGTCGCGGTCAGCGTTAGCCTGACGATGATTGCGCAGCTTCTCGACCAGGCTGTTCTTCAGTTCCTCGAGAGTCTCAAACTCAGAAACATCCTTAGCAAACTCGTCATCCACAACGGGAGCGACCTTTTCCTTGACCTCGTGAACCTTAACCTTAAAGACAACATCCTTGTTTGCCAGTTCGGCGGGATACTCCTTGGGGAAGGTAATATCAATGTCCTTCTCATCGCCGGCCTTCATGCCGACAACAGCGTCCTCAAAACCAGGAACAAAGGTGTGAGAACCCAGTTCCAGGCTATAGTTTTCGCCCTTGCCGCCTTCAAAGCGCTCGCCGTTCAGATAACCGTCGAAGTCAATAACAACGGTATCGCCCAGCTTGGACTCACGCTCGACAGAAACCATGCGAGAAGCACGTTCAATCAGGGGATTCAGCTCACGCTCGACATCGGTTTCAGTGATCTCGACCTCAGCCTTGGGAGCGGTCAGGCCCTTATATTCACCCAGCTTGACTTCGGGCTTAACAGCAACCAAAGCCTTAAAGGTCATACCCTCGGGACCGACGGAAACGATCTCAACAGAGGGATAACCGACAACTTCCAGATTCTGCTCCTTCACAGCTTCGGCATAAGCGTTGGGATACACCGCATCAACGGCCTCTTCATAAAACACGCTGGCACCATACATGCTCTCGATGATCTTACGAGGAGCTTTGCCCTTGCGGAAACCAGGAACAGAAATGTTGCCCTTATTCTTGCGGTAGGCTTTTTCAACAGCAGCATCAAATTCCTCAGCGGAAACTTCGATGACCAGCTCTACCGTGCTTTTTTCTTTTTTCTCTGCACTCTTGACGTTCATGTTTATCCTCCATTCGAGCCAATCTTGGCCCATAATCATAAATCCAATCTATTTTATCAGAAAGATTTTGATTTTTCCACTCTTTTTTTCATTTCAAGGCAATATTTTTTTCGGTTTAAAGTCAACATAGTCAGCTGCGATCAAATGATACGCCACTGAGTTGAATTTTCCCTCCATCGCCAGTCGGTGACTTCCACCGTGTAGATGTCCGTAATAACATTCCTTGACCTGATACTTTTCCAGCAGCTCAATAATTTCCTTACAAGTATACCCTTGATAGCAGGGCGGATAATGCAGGAAACAAATCTTCTCCTTCTCCCCTGCTGCTTTCAGCGACGTTTCAAGCCGCATTAATTCACGATTGAATACTTTGAGATCTCCGTGTTCTTCGAAAAACCAACCACGCGTTCCACACAAAGCGGTATCTTCATAAAAATAACAGTTATTGTGAAGCAGGTGGAACGTATCGAACCCTTTTTCAGCAAAAAAACGGTTCATCTTTGCCGCTGTTGTCCACCAATAATCGTGATTGCCTTTCAATAATAACTTTTGTCCGGGAAGAGCGTTTAAGAATGCAAAGTCTGCCTCCGCCTGTTCCAAGCTCATTCCCCAAGACAAATCGCCGCAAAGCACGACCGTGTCTTGTGGTTCAACGACTGAAAATCCCTCTAAAAGCTTGTCCACATAATTTTCCCAGGCTCCTCCAAACACATCCATAGGCTTGTTGCAGCTCAGGGATAAATGAGTGTCGCCAATGGCATACAGTGCCAAAGGATCACCTCAGTTCAGCATTTCCATGACCTTGTCCACCATATGGTCCTTGGCGACATTGTCCTGGAAACGCACTTTCTTGCTCTTCAACGCTGCCAGAGGTGCAGGAGCTGCAACACCGGTACACGCCTCAAGCTGATCAAGAATATCAGTTCCTTCTGCAAGTTCAGTAATACCAAGTGCACCTAACACGCTATCGCAGAACTTGAAGGGGCTTGCAGTAGAAACAACAACAGTAGGTGTGGTATCACCACTCTCCTCGCGGTATTGCTCCAATACATCGAACGCAACTGCCGTGTGAGGATCAATCAGATAATGATACTTCTCCCACATCTGCCTAATGACTTTCTGGGTCTGTTCATCGTCACAATAGCCGGCAGCAAACAGATTTTTAATTTTGCGTCGTATCGTCGGAGAAACCGTATATGTTCCTTTCTCAGACAATTCGTTCATGTACTTACGAACCAACTCATCATCCTGACCGGACAAATCAAAAATCAACCGTTCCAGGTTCGAGGAAATCAGAATATCCATCGATGGAGACATGGTGGTATAGAACTTGCGATTACGATCATATACTCCAGTCTTCAGAAAATCGGTAAGTACATTATTGCTGTTTGAGGCACAAATCAACTTTGCAATGGGCACTCCCATCTGCTTTGCGTAATAGGCCGCTAAAATATTACCAAAATTACCAGTGGGCACACACACATTAATGGGGGTGCCTGCCTGAATGGAGCCATCACGCATTAAATCACAATATGCGGAAATATAGTAAACGATTTGAGGCAGTACACGGCCCCAGTTGATGGAATTTGCAGAAGAAAGGAAATATCCACGCTCTGCCAGTACAGTACGCAATTCCTCGTCGGAGAAAAGCTTTTTTACGCCGGTCTGGGCATCATCAAAGTTGCCAACAACAGAACATACTCCGACGTTGTCGCCTTCTTGTGTGTTCATCTGCAGCTGCTGGATATCGGATACACCGTCCTTAGGATAGAACACAAGGATGCGGGTTTTATCAACATCCTTGAAGCCCTCCAGAGCTGCTTTGCCGGTATCTCCGGAGGTGGCAACCAGAATACAGACCGTTTTTTCCTCTTCCGTCTTATCCAGTGAAGCAGAAAGCAGATGCGGAAGCATCTGAAGCGCCATATCCTTAAAAGCACAGGTAGGTCCATGCCAGAGTTCCAGACAATAAGTGTTTTCATCTACCGTACGTACAGGCGCCACTGCTGTTGTATCAAATTTCTCAGGACCATATGCATTCGTAGCATACCCAGCAAGTTCGGAGGCGGTAAAATCCTCCAAATAAGTGTTCATAACATAGACAGCGCGCTGCTGATAGGACATTTCTTTCATTGTCTCCAGCGCATTTTGACTCAACTTGGGCAGAACAATCGGTGTCATCAAGCCGCCTTCTGTAGACAGGCCTTGAGAAATTGCCTGCGCCGCTGTCAATCGCAACGATTTATTGCGAGTACTTATATAATTCATTTGTTCACAACCTTTTTGTATGCGGTATTGTATTATTATCACAACATTTTCTCTATTGGTCAAGTGCTCAAAAAGCATTTTCCAGATAATTTATCTGAGGATTTTTGGTCGAAATGCCCTGAGGCGCATAAACTTCCGCCACATCAAACCGCGGCTGCAGTTCACTGTGG
Organism: uncultured Oscillospiraceae bacterium; assembly: GCA_964509595.1. Classification (GTDB taxonomy): domain Bacteria; phylum Bacillota; class Clostridia; order Oscillospirales; family Oscillospiraceae; genus JAJPXI01. The sequence continues at coordinate 12,055 of CAZDXX010000004.1, read as the reverse complement.
TGCTCTGCCAAGTAATATTCTGCCGTTATACGCAGACGTTCCTGTTTCCGCCGATCCACAGATTCTCGTGCCTGTGCAAACTCATCGGAGCGCCTTAGCTTTACTTCAACAAAACATATGTAGCTGTTTTTTTCCGCAATCAAATCGATTTCTCCAAAACGGCATCGGTATTCGGCTGCCACCAGACGGTAACCTTTTGTGCGAAGCCAATTAGCGACTTGATTTTCTCCCCATCGGCCTAAAAGCCGGGTCTCTCCCCCGCTCACAGATTCTTTAAAAAGGTTTTGCGATGAATAGGACAGGGGCCATATTTACGCAGCGCCTCGTAATGTGCTTTAGTCGGATAACCTTTGTGCTTTGCAAAACCGTATTCCGGATACATTTTATCCATAGCAACCATATAGCGGTCTCGACTGACCTTAGCTAAAATAGATGCGGCTGCAATATTGGCACTAAGTGAATCACCTTTTATCACGGTGGTATGCGGACAGCGGATTCCTTTATCTCGATTTCCGTCAATCAATGCAAAGTCAGGTTTCGGTTCCAGCATATCGATGCATATATCCATCGCCTTTAAACGCGCTACCAGAATGTTGGTTTCATCAATTTCGTCCACATCGATTCCGTTGATTGCCCAAGCGATTGCTTTTTCCTGAATGATATCAAACAATGCTTCGCGTTTTTTCTCAGTCAGTTTTTTTGAATCGTTTAATCCATCGATTTCCAGACCAAGAGGCAAAATAACTGCCGCGGCATAAACAGCGCCGGCCAAAGGCCCTGCGCCAGCCTCATCAGCGCCGCAAATCAATTTATAGCCTTTTTCTGTATATTCTTTCTCGATTTCCCACAAGCTCATACTTCTAAATCCTCCACAGTTTCAAGTGTAAAGTTTCCAAGCTTGCCAGAGCGGAACTCATCCAGAAGAATGCGTGACATACGCTCTAAATCTACTTCACCACCAGAAATCAGGAAGCCGCGCTTACGAGCAGCTGCTTCGACCAGTTCCCAGCCTTGTGCTTCTTCCGATACCTCAATGTTATAACGCGCACGCAGTGCATCGGGATATCGACGTTTGAGCAGATCCATCAAATAATGGGCCAGAGTTTCCAAATCCATAATCTCCGCTTTTACAGCACCTGTAAACGCCAGATGCAGGCCGGTCTTCTCGTCTTCAAACTTAGGCCAGAGAATACCCGGTGTATCCAACAGATCAAGAGTTTGATCCACAGCTACCCATTGCTTTCCGCGTGTAACACCGGGTTTGTCACCCGCCTTTGCGGATTTGCGTTTTGCTACTTGGTTAATAAATGTAGATTTACCCACATTGGGGACGCCGACGACCATGGCTCGAACCGGTCGGCCAACCTGCCCCTTCTCTTTCCATTTAGCGATTTGATCAGCCAGGCTCTCGCGAGCAACGGCAGAGAAACGATTAACTCCCTTTCCTGTTTTTGCGTCAGTCTCCAAAACAGAATGTCCCTGCTGCTTAAAATACGTAATCCAGCGCTTAGTTTGCTCCGGATCTGCCTGATCCACACGATTAAGGACGATCAAGCGAGGTTTGTCTTTGACAATTCCGTCAATATCAGGGTTACGAGAGGAAATCGGAATACGAGCATCAATAACTTCTGCCACCAGATCAACAAGCTTGATATCCTGTTCCATCTGACGAAGCGTTTTTGTCATATGTCCGGGGTACCACTGTATATTAAACCTCGATTTATTCTCGTTTTCAGCCATACTGACTCCTCCTTGGGCTTATAAAAAAATGGAGCAAGCCGCTTCCTGCTTGCTCCGGTTTGGAGCAGGTAAAGGGAGTCGAACCCTCCTATCGAGCTTGGGAAGCTCGCGTTCTACCGATGAACTATACCTGCAAATTCTTGGATATTATACCACGCATTCTTTTTCTTTTCAACCCCGTCGTTTTGTCTAATTTTAGACTTTTTTGTTTTATCAAAACTTTACAATGCGATGCTTGATTCTTTACAATGTCGAATTTATACTTAAGTTGTAGATTAGAATTGACAAGGAGGTGTTGCAAATATATGATGAGTAATCAAATTATGGCACAAGATATCGATGAGCTGATTTTTGGCACAAACGAATGCGTTATCGTTAGTGAACGCTGATTGATTTCGAAGCAGTAACCACACCGCCGGGTGTGGATTTTTTATTTTTTAGGAAATCTTTATTAATAGATTCTGATGTCTGTGATACACGGTTTCGATATAAATGAGATAAGAAACACATTCATGATCATCGGATTAAAATACGGGGATATCAGGGAACCGAAATAGATCAACAAACTCAAAAAGAAAAGTTTCAAGGGCATGATAGTTTGGTGTCATGCCCTGTTCTTTCCTGTGTTGTGTTCTCTTTTTAATTATTGAAGCATAAACCTCTACGAGGTGTTGCAGACATGTCCTTTCTGAATAAGTTGACAGATTCTCTTTGGTCCCCTTGGCTTCTCGGCCTTTTTTTATTTATAGGGTTGTATTTTTCACTACGCACGGGTTTCTTCCAGTTATTTGGGTTCCGCTTTTGGTGGAGAAATTCAATCGGAAGTCTCCTTGGAAAAAAGGGACAAAGTACACGCGGCGGAATCACACAATTTCAGGCGCTCTCGACTGCCTTAGCCGCCACCATCGGAACCGGTTCTATCGCCGGTGTTGCCACAGCAATTTTTTATGGTGGTCCCGGTTCTGTATTTTGGATGTGGGTATCCGCCTTTCTTGGCATGATGACAGGATGTGTCGAGAAAACTTTGGCGGTACATTACCGCAAGCGAAGTTCTGGTGGTGGTTGGCAAGGCGGTCCTATGTATTACATAGAAAACGGAGTGGGCTCAAGGCCATTGGCCGTTCTATTCTGTCTTTTTTGCATTGTAGAAACATTGGTTGGCGGAAATCTCGTTCAATCCAACTCGATAGCAACATCTCTGGAAGCCTCTTTTAAATGGAATCCATTTATTGTTGGAATCGTGATTGCTTTGTTGACCGGCACTGTTATTTTTGGAGGAATTGGGCGAATCGGGAAAGTAAGCGAACGCCTGGTTCCTTGTATGGCTGTTCTGTTTCTGGTTGGTGGTCTGATTGTTTTGGCCAATAATGTCTCTGCTATACCGGGAGTTTTAAAAGATATTTTTACTCAGGCATTGACACCAAAAGCTGCCTGCGGCGGATACGGTGCCGCTGCTGCATTGCGATACGGTGTAGCTCGAGGTGTTTTTACAAATGAAGCCGGTCTGGGGACATCGGCTATGGCTCACGCTGCTGCCGACGTGAATAATCCGGCACAACAAGGTATGTGGGGTATCCTTGAAGTTTTTATTGCTACGCTTGTGGTTTGCACAATGACCGCACTGGTCATTCTAACTTCCGGTGTTTATGATCCGACTGTTGCTTTGGCGGCAATTGCTTCAAATTCTGTAGAGAATTCTATGCTTGGCGCTCCGCTCTCTGCGGCAGCTTTTTCTACTGTTTTTGGACAATTCGGCGGAATCTTTGTTGCGATATGTTTAATTCTTTTTGCGTTCACATCTTTGCTGGGTGCCTGCTACTATGGCGAACAATGCCTTGTATACCTCACCGGAAGCAACCGCTTCATTTCGGTATATCGAATATTCTTTTTGGGTATGACAGTTTTGGGCAGTATCGGAGATCTATCCGCTATGTGGCTGTTGGTTGATTTATCCAACGGTTTAATGGCTATCCCTAATCTGATCTCACTCCTGCTCCTTTCCAGAGAAGCTCTCACCTTGATCAATCACTATCGTTTTTCGTCTTCCTAAAAAAACGGATACATAAAATATTTTTGACGTAATTATTGGATAAAAATCAAAAAAACAATTGCACTTCGCGAAAAAGCATTGTATACTGAGTTATACGTTATCAACGTAACTATTTGTAAATTAGAAAAGGAGCGTATTACAATGGACATCAAGGCTCGTATCCCCGGTACTATCACCTCTATCAAGGTCAACGTCGGTGACGCCATCAAGGCTCGCGATATCGTCGGCACCATGGAAGCTATGAAGATGGAGCAGCCCATTCCCAACCCCAAGGATGGCACCGTTAAGGAGATCAAGGTCGCTGTTGGTGACAAGGTCAAGACCGGCGACGTCATCATCGTTGTCGAGTAATTTAACTTGAAACAAAAAACGTGCCGCAAATTAATTTGCGGCACGTTTTTCTTTGAAAAAGGCAAATCAAAAGGAGCGGTTTCCCGCTCCTTTTTCGTTTCCAATTTCGAGAATAGCTTACAGGCGCTCCTTAACCTTGGCTGCCTTACCAACGCGGTCACGCAGATAGTACAGCTTAGCGCGGCGAACCTTACCATGACGGACCAGCTCGACCTTCTCGATAGCGGGAGAGTGGACAGGGAACACCTTCTCAACGCCGACACCGTAGGACACACGACGAACGGTGAAGGTCTCCTCGATGCCACCGTGCTTCTTAGCAATAACGGTACCCTCGAAGATCTGGACGCGCTCACGGTTGCCTTCCTTGACCTTCAGATGAACCTTGACGGTATCACCGATTTCGACAACGGGATGGTCTTCCTTGACGTACTTAGAAACGAATGCTTGCATGAGATCCATTTTGATTTCCTCCTGTTTTATAGGCGTTCATGCGCAATCGGAAATTCCGTCGCAGAGGACCACCCTTTATTTTAGACTGCAATATGTTATCACAACATTCTGCAAAACGCAAGCTTTTTTTCTAGAAAATTATGATTTCAGCATTCCGCCTATCAACCATATTGCTGTAATCAATAAAGTCATATTTCCCCACTCTCGCCACGCTGCAAATCCAAGTCCCAAAAGGGCTCCGGAGAAGACAATTGATATTACACGAATAATCGTGTCACTCGCGGGCAGATCAGCGGCCGCCAAAGCAAAAGAAAGGGCACGTCCGCCATCAAGCGGAAAAATCGGAACCAGATTCAGGAAACCAAAACAAAGGTTCATCCCTGCAAATAGATACCAGCCGCACAAAATACAAATCCATGCTGTCAGTAGATTAAAGGCCGGCCCTGACATTGCAGCTACCACTTCCCTGCCGTAGGATAATGAATTTCGTGTATCCAGCTTCATTTCTGCACCTACTATAGTAAGCCGAAGAGCTTGAACTTTCCCTCCCATAAGCAAAAGCATTAACCAATGGCCTAATTCATGAATCGTGCATGCAAGCAAGCTCCATAGTACAAGTCGCTGGCCGTCCATATATATTAAAACTGCCAGCACCAGCAAGAACCCTTTTGAACAACTGAAACGAAATCTCATTCTTTTACATTAATATAATATGCCGGATTCAGCAGTATCCCGTCTTTTTTTAGTTCAAGGTGAAGATGGGGCCCGGTTGTGTTTCCAGTTTCCCCGACCGATGCAATAATTTGTCCTGCATCCACAGTTTCTCCTTTTTGGGCGTACAATTCACTGCAATGACAATAGAATGTAGTCACATCATTACCGTGATTTAATTGGATATATAGGCCGTATGCTTCGCTTTCTCCAATGAAATCCACTGTTCCTGATGCAAAAGCTGCCACAGGAGTCCCGATAGCCGCCGCTACATCAACGCCCGAATGAAATGAATATTCGCCGTCAACGGGATGATTTCGATACCCATATGCAGAAGTGATTTCACCTAATACAGGCGTAATTAGTTCAGAAAATCCTAATTCATAATATTCCATTGATGCACCCGCTGGCAGTGCAGGTCCGGTATATTCCGCAAACTGCGGCTGGAGGATTAATGCTTCTTCTGTAGTTGTTATATCCTCATCCTCAATTACGATTTCATTTTCGTTATTATCTGGTAAGGCAGTGATTCCAAGCCGTGAAAGAATCACATCTCGTTCCGGCAGCCTTTCCAAATCGCTTATCGCTGACTGAACAACTGCACTATATGCTCTGGTTGTGTTTGGTGATGATACCGTCTCTTCTTCGGCTCCAAACACATCCATCATCAGTTCACCAAAAGCTTGACCCATTGGTTCTCCGGCGGAAATTGCCTCGCCGAGAACAGAAAAAGCTTCCTTAAAATCTGTGTTTACCTGAATGTACCGAAACATACTTTCCGGCAAATTTCCTTTTCCCAAAAAAACGATTAAAAAAAGTATTAAACACAGAACAAGCTGGATCAATCTTCGTTGTTCCTTCTTCCCAACGGTTGATCGTTTTTTTGAAGTCTGAAATTTTGTTTTGCGCAAACTGACTTTCTTTTGCATACTGCCAACTCCTTTTCGGGGCAGTATATGCAGCTTTTACTCATGTTATGTTTCTACTGTTTGAAAAAGAAAAAACCGCACCACACGGTGCGGTTTTCTTTCTGGCGGAGTAGGAGGGATTCGAACCCTCGAGCCGTGTTAGCGGCTACACG
>CAZDXX010000004.1:0-5662 GCA_964509595.1 uncultured Oscillospiraceae bacterium | reverse complement strand
GCCGCAGAGGAACGTTCGCCTGACAAAAAAACAAAAGCACCGACCACTTGGTCGGTGCTTTTGCTTTTGGCGCAGCGGGAGGGATTCGAACCCTCGAGCCGTGTTAGCAGCTACACGATTTCCAATCGTGCTCGTTATGACCACTTCGATACTACTCCATGTCTGGTCAACGAATGATATTATAGCGACTTTTCCCCCGTTCGTCAAGTACTAATTTCAAATTTTTTTCGGAAATACTTACCGCTTGTCTGAAGAAGGAAAATCAGGTAGGATTTAGATGGTTACAAAAAGTTACAAAAGGAGTATTGATATGAAACGTTTTATAGCCGCAACGGGTGCTGCACTGATACTTACCCTCTCCTCTGCCTCTGCAGCATCTTCTTCACCTTTGACGATCAACGGGGTTTCAACAGGTAGTGAAGCTATGGTTACAATAGAAAATAACACTACATATGTTTCGCTGCGCAATGTATCTTCCTTTTTGGACAGCGACGCAGTGATCACCTGGGAAAATAACACCGCTCGCGTTCGCACCGAGCGTTTTTATCTTTCTGCTCAACCAGGAAAAAACTACATAACCGTAAATAACGAAACGGTTCCCGTTCCATATGGAGTTAAACTGGAGCAAGGTCGAGTATTGGTTCCAATCCGTGTTTTGGCGCAAGTTTTCAACGCCTCTGTTTATTGGAGCCCTGTTACCGGTGAAGTTGCCGTGAACTCCAATATCGAGAATCAAACCTCAAATTATAATGCTGATGATCTATACTGGCTTTCGCGCATCATCTCAGCCGAAAGCAACGGGGAATCACTGGATGGAAAGATTGCTGTTGGAAATGTAGTGTTGAACCGCGTGGCAAGTTCAGATTTTCCGAATACAATCTATGACGTCATTTTCGATAGCCGCTGGGGCGGCCAGTTTGAGCCTGTGCGCAACGGAACGATTCATAACACCCCAACTGAAGAAAGCATTCAGGCCGCCAAATTATGCCTGGAAGGAGCCAATGTAATCGGAGATTGTCTTTACTTTTTGGCCCCCGCTCTTGCCCAAAATTTTTGGGTTCCTCAAAACCGAGAATATGTAGCAACAATTGGCTGCCATGAATTCTATCGCTGACATGAAGATCACGTCCGATTTCTCGGACGTGATCTTTCGTATCATATTACTTTCCGTGAAGCTTTGCTGCACGCAGCGTGTTATCCATCAGCATGGCGCGGGTCATAGGACCGACGCCGCCAGGAACAGGCGTAAAGCAAGATGCCTTTTCATATGTTTCGCGGCAACAGTCTCCGCATAGTTTTCCGTTCTCATCACGGTTCATCGCGACATCAACGATAATCGCACCTTCTTTGACCATGTCAGGAGTGATCAACCCGGTCTTTCCAACGGCACACACCAGAATATCAGCTTTTCTGCATTCCTCGGCCATGTTAGGAGTTTTGGAATGACAAATCGTCACCGTTGCATCCTTTTGGAGCATCAACAGCGCCTGCGGTTTACCAACAATGTTGGAGCGGCCAAGCACCACACAGTGCTTGCCGGCAGGGTCAATACCTCCCTCTTCCAACAAAGCCATTACGCCGGCAGGAGTACAAGGAAGGAAACAAGATTCACCGGTCATCAGCTTACCCACATTCATAGGATGAAAACCATCCACATCCTTGTCCGGATCAATAGCCAGCAGCACAGCCTTTTCATCAAATTGAGGTGGCAGCGGAAGCTGAACCAAAATACCGTCGATGTCCGTACGGTTGTTTAATACAGTGATCAAATCCAACAGATCTTCTGGATTTGTTTCTGCAGGCAAAGTATATTCCTCGCTGTAGAAACCACATTCCTCACAATCTTTGCGTTTACTGGTTACGTATACACGAGAAGCAGGATTATCTCCCACCAAAATAACTGCTAAACCAGGCCTGGAAGACATCGTCTTAGCTTTTTCCGCCAAATTGGCTTTGATTTTTGCCGCCAAAGCCTTTCCGTCAAGAATTTTCGCCGCCATCGTTGTCCGCCTCCGTCATTTTCAACTGATTAACAAAAAGTTCTTCCGGTTTTGGTTTTCGAACAAAATGCATATACAAGGTACAAACAATACCAATCAATGCAGATACCAGCGCCAGAAGCTGAGAAACACGCAAAGAAGTACCAGCGATGAACAAACTGTCGGTACGCAGGCCTTCGATCCAGAAGCGACCGATACCATACCAGCTGATATAAAAGAAAAACATCTGACCATCAATTTTACGGTGCTTCATAAAAATAAGTACCAGAAGCAGCAAACCAACAAAATTCCACAAAGATTCATAGAAGAACGTGGGATGGACACCAAGGGAACCCTCTACAATTTGATTATAGACAACAGTATCGATTTGCCCGGTTCGCTGCAGATAATTCGCGACATTGGGTCCTGCCATGCGCCAAGCAACGTCAGTCACACTACCAAATGCTTCGACATTAACAAAATTACCCCATCGACCTACCGATTGACCGATCAACAGACCCATACAGCCTAAATCAGCAAGAGCCAGAAATTTAATTTTCTTTATTCTGCAGAATACAAGCGCAGTCAATATCGCCATGATAATTCCGCCGTAAATTGCAAGTCCTCCATCCCAAATACGGATGATATTACCCAAGGTCTTTTTCAAATCTCCGGCGACATAGTAGCTGTCGAATTCGAATATTACATAGTACAGTCGTGCACCGATAATACACAGAGGAACTGCAGCAATCAACAGGTCATAAATATCGTCCTGCTTGATTCCGAAGCGTTCTCTCTGCCGGCTGCACCAAAGTACAGCCAGCAGAAAACCTACTGCGATGATCGCACCATACCAATGAATACCAAAGTTTTCCGTAATGGACAGTGCAATCGGATTTAAATGAAACTCAAGCCCCAAGCCGGGAAATGTTACAATTTTCTCCATGTTACGCCTCCTCCTTGGGCTTGACAACGGACATAGCCGTTCTCTCCCAAGTCATCCAACGGCAGATACATTCTTCAACGTTCTTTTTGCTGATGCTATCATAGATATCCGGAAACGAGAAATACTCCGTTCCAGCAAACTGAGCCTGTGCCAGTTCGATACAAATGTTCTCAAACGAATTTAAACTGCGCACACGACTGCCGTAAGCAGCTTTTTTCAGCCGCTGCCAAAGCTCATCATCGATTCCTTTTTCCTTGATGCGCTCCACGGCAGCCATGACCGCTTCTCGCACTGCTTTGGGATCAGGGCTTTCGCCGCCGGCACATAGGAACGCACAGCCGGGGTACTCTTCATAACTGCTGGAGAAGCTTTTGTTGATCAGCCCATTTTCATATAGTTGCGTATAAAGCTCACTGGAGGTACCCAGCAATGCCTCACATGCCAATTCTCCAGCTAAAGCCTGACGCAACCGGCCGGTACCGGCATCAGGGGGTGGATCCGCCTTGAACCCAAGCAGGAAAATAGGGGTAGAAACATCCATAGCCAATTCCGCTTCAGACTTCGCAGCTGTTTCCGGTTCCGGTTCGCCGTGATACCGAAAAATTTCAGGCTTATTTCCTGCAGGGAGAATTTCGCGTGCAATCTCCACGATTTTTTCCGGGTCCACATTACCCGCTACAGTAAGGACCATATTAGAAGGATCATAAAATGCTTTGTGACAGGCATACAGAGTCCGGTCAGTAATCTGAGCGATGGACTCCTGTGTACCGATGACAGAAATTCTGGCAGTATGATTTTTATACAAACAATCAGTCAAGTTCATATACACCCGCCAGTCGGGGTTATCCTCAACCATGCGGATTTCTTGTCCAATGATGCCCTGCTCTTTGTCAACGCTTTCGGGAGTGAACCAGGGAATGGACACAAATGACAGCAATGTCTTCAGGTTTTCCTCGAACTTTTCTGTGCACTCAAAATAGTAACCCGTAATAGCGTTACTGGTAAATGCATTCGGAGATGCACCGTTGGCTGCCAGATCTTGAAGCGCATTTCCGTCTTCCGTATCAAACATCTTATGCTCCAGGAAATGAGCGACACCCTCCGGAGTATCGTGCCACTGGCCATCCAGTTGGAAACGCACATCCATTCCACCGTAATTTGTGGCAAAAAAAGCGAAATACTTGCCAAACTCAGGCTTGGGATCTACGTAAATATGAAGACCATTCTCCAGGACCTCATGATATAACTTCTCCCCTACCCTGGGATACTCTTTCATCTCCATTGTGTCACGCCTCCTTTCCTTTCAGGAAATAGACAGAATCCAACTCCATTTTCTTTGCAACAGCAACCACTTGTTCTTTGGTAACCTGCTCAACTGCAGCTGCAAGCTCCTCCGGACGATTCTGCAGATCAGCTGCGTTTTGTGCCATCCAATAGTCTTCCAGCCGGCCTTGGCTATCCAGGCAAGATGTTAATCCACTTACGACTGCACGGCGCCCGGCTTCCAACTCTTTCTCGGTGAAATCGCCGTCAACGCAGGCCTGGAACTGGGCTAAAATCTCATTTTTCGCCTGCTCATATTTATCAAATTCAATACCGGAGGAAACAAGCATCAAACCTTTTTGCTTGTCCAACAAAGAGCTTGCAAAATAACAAAGAGACAACCGCTCTCGTACGTTCATAAACAATTTGGATGTGGTGGTACCTCCGTATAATGCATTGAGCACCAGAAGCGCAGGATATTCCTTCGATCGAAGCGTGATTCCACCAGTGCGCCACCCCATTGCAAGTTTGCCCTGAGTCACATCCATCGAATCTTCGAAATACCGAACTTTCTCAACTGTCTTCGCCCCAACACAACCGAAACATGTGCTGAAATCGGCACGTGCAGGCAAAGTGCTCAGCGCATTCTTCAAGGCATTTTCCACTCGTTCCGCCGGAGCAGAACCGCAATAATATAAATTGATCGGTGCTGTTTTCAACAGGGCCTGATAACGATTCCAAAGCTGTTCAGCAGTAACAGCAACTGCTTCTTCCGCAAAACCAAGCTTATCCAAACCATAAGGTTCCCCGGCGCACATCTGCTCAGTCAATCGTTTGATGGAATATTGACGTTTTTCATTGATTTGAGCACGGATGCGGTCAGCTTGATTCTTTCCTTCGCCTGAAACGTAATCAGCGCGGAATACTCCGTTTTCGACAACCGGATGTAAGAGCAATTCCCCCATCAAAGCGGCGGCACGCTCCAGAATCGGTGCCCCGTCAGGAGAAAATGCATCATCAAGGAAACTTCCGAAAAATCCCACACACTGAATATCACCCTGCTGCTGTACTCTTGCCTCCAGCGTCCCCCCGCACAGATCATCTAATGCGGCAGACAAAGATCGAGTGTCCGGGTGATTGATGGTTCCCCGTCGCAGAACAGACGGAAGCAGTGCATTAGCTGTAACAGTATTTTTATCCATGGGGGTTAAAAGCGCCAAAGACAGGCAGCTGCTCTTGAATTTATCAGTATGCAACGCTGTAAGCTTGACACCTGGAATCAACATTTTTTGTATGACTTCCAAAGTTAATGCTCCTTTCAATGCAACATATCAATACAGATTATAATTATTATAACTCATTACGCCAATTTTACAACGCCTTACTTGACAAAATCCGCTTTGAGTGATAAAAATAAAGTGCGATATGACTGACGGAAGTGGATCAACCACATGAAGTATCGCCTTGAATGCCG
>CAZDXX010000003.1:0-30160 GCA_964509595.1 uncultured Oscillospiraceae bacterium | reverse complement strand
CTCCCCCGCGCACACTGAAAATTTCCCGTTGCAGTGGTAGTTTTTCGACAAGCTGTGTCAGGCACCCTTGAGGGGTGCCTGACTTTTTTAGGGCATAATTTAGGAGGAAAAGAATGATATCAAATACTATGTTCATTTGCTGTTTTGAGCGGGGTGCTTGCTGAAGCACCTGTGGTGATTTATAAGGAATGAGTATGATGCCCTTAAATGAGGAGAGAAAAGGTCGGATTCTCATTGCTTTTGTTACCATAATCAGGAAAATTGCGTGGCGAGTACAATGTTTCTTGGTTGAAAAGAATTTCTATGTCTGGTATAATTAAATTTCCTTGGACGGAAACTGAGTGAGAGTAACGGGAGCATTTTTGATGAGTAGTTTGGAATTTAAAAAGCTGGAATTAGAGCATATCCCATTGATTCGGTCTTATTTTTTAAGACAGGAGCGCCGCATGTGTGACTGTACAATAGGCAGTACGCTGATGTGGCGGGACTATTTTGATAATTGTTTCGCGATTGTGGATGATACATTGATGTTCCGTTCTCGCTATTTGGGCGGGCAATATGCGTTTACCGTGCCAATTGGAAAGAATCCGGAGGCTATGTTGGATTTGGCAGAAGAGTACTGTCGCAGCCGAGGTATAGCCCTGGAATTCTGCACAGTGACGCCGAACGATTTGGAAATGTTGAAAAAACGCTGGCCAAATCTAACCGTAGAGGACAACCGTGATTGGTATGACTATCTGTACGAAAGCAAGGATATTGTAGAATTTGCAGGAAAAAAATATGCCCACCAACGCAATCATATTCGCCGGTTTGAACGAGATTATCCTGATTGGAGTTTTTCGCGCATGACGGAGAACGATGTTGATGAGGTGCGGCAATTCTATCAAAAGTTTCTGCAGGAACGCACGAAGGACGGTGAAACAGCACAGGCGGAAATCGGGAAAATATTTGAAGTGCTGGATCATTTTGCTCAGTACAATTTTCTGGGCGGTATCTTGCGTGTGGATGGACAGATCGTGGGCATATCAATGGGCGAGATCGTTCGAGATGTTTTATTTGTCCACATTGAGAAGGCTGACACTCAATACTCGGGTGTTTACCAGAAACTGGTCAACTGCTTTGCGCGCGAATTTGTGACCGATGAAGTCCGATTTATCAATCGGGAGGAAGATGTGGGCGATCCCGGACTGCGTAAGTCAAAATTGTCTTATCGACCTGTTAAACTGCTGGAAAAATATACTGTAAGAGTTCAAAAATAACGGAGGATGTTTTATGGATCGAACTTTAGAGCGAATCCTACCCCGTGTACAAAAGCCGGCTCGTTATACCGGTGGTGAATACAATGCGGTGGTCAAGGATAAAGAACAGATCGATGTCCGCTTTGCCCTTTGTTTCCCGGATACCTATGAAATCGGAATGTCCAATCTGGGTGTGCGGATTCTATATGGCCTGATGAATGAAATGGACGGAGTATGGTGCGAACGCGCATTTGCGCCATGGGGCGACATGGAGGATGAGATGCGCCGCGCGGGTATTGCCCTCTACGGACTGGAAAGCGGTGACCCTATCCGTGACTTTGATATGATCGGCTTTTCAGTCGGCTATGAAATGGCGTACACCAATATCCTGAATATGCTGGATCTGGCTGGGGTGCCTGTTCGTGCGGAAGAACGGACGGAATTATACCCTATCGTGGTTGTCGGCGGCACCTGTGCGTATAATCCTGAGCCTTTGAGCCCATTTGTTGACATTTTCTCGTTGGGTGAAGGCGAAGATGTGACTGTGGAGATGATCGAACTCTACCGTCAGGCCAAAAAGGAAGGTTGGAATAAGCAGCAGTTTTTGATTGCGGCATCTAAGATTCCCGGCTTGTATGTGCCCTCTCTCTACGATGTGACCTACAAGGAAGATGGCACGATTGCAGCAATTGAAGCTTGTGAGGGTGCTCAACTGCCTGTGACCAAGCGCATTGTGCAGGACATGAACAAGGCTTATTTTCCGACGAAGACAATTATACCCTCTACGGAAATTGTCCATGACCGTGTTATGCTTGAAGTGTTCCGCGGCTGTGTTCGCGGCTGCCGCTTCTGCCAGGCTGGCTATGCATACCGCCCCGTACGTACGAAAAGTCCTGAACTCTTGGTGCAGCAGGGTATTGAATCCTGCAAGGAGTCGGGATATCAGGAAATGACATTGTCTTCGTTGTCTACCAGTGACTATCGCCCACTGGAAGGATTGTGCGATGGCCTGCTGGGGTATTGTGAACCCCGTGATATCAGCCTGTCTTTGCCATCTCTGCGCATCGATAATTTTTCGCTCGGTCTGATGGAACGAGTGCAGAAGGTGCGCAAGAGCGGTCTGACCTTTGCGCCGGAGGCAGGAACGCAGCGTCTGCGTGATGCCATCAACAAGAATGTGACTGAAGAAGAGATTCTTCGGTCGGCCCGTATGGTGTTTGAAGGCGGCTGGAGCAATGTGAAGCTTTATTTCATGCTGGGCCTGCCGACTGAGACGGACGAAGATGTTCTGGGCATTGCTGATCTGGCTAATAAGATTTTGCAGTGTTGGCGTGAATATTCCACGAATAAAAAGCGCGGTATTCGAATCACGGTGTCTACTTCTTATTTTGTACCCAAGGCGCACACTCCGTTCCAGTGGGAAGGTCAAATTACCCCGGAAGAGTATATGCGCCGTGTGACATTGCTGCGTGATAATATGCGAGACCGATCCATTCACTACAATTGGCATGATCCGGAGACCAGTGTACTGGAGGCTGTATTCTCCCGCGGTGACCGCCGTTTGGCAGATGCAATTGAACTGGCATGGCGCAACGGGGCAAAGTTCGATTCCTGGAGCGAGTATTTCAACATGGAACGCTGGATGGATGCCTTTGAAAAGTGTGGTATTGACCCCACGTTCTACGCCAACCGCGAGCGTGATAAAGATGAGATACTTCCTTGGTCTGTGACTTCTGTGGGTGTGCGCCCGAACTATTTCTGGCGTGAACGCGAGCAGTGTTATAAGGCTGTCATCACCCCTGACTGCCGTACCCAGTGCATGGCGTGCGGTGCGGACAAGCTGTACAAAGGAGGGAAGTGCGATGAGTAGACTACTGTTTTCTAAGACCGGGCGTGCGAAGTATATTTCCCACCTGGATTTGATGCGAACCTTCCAGCGTGCTTTCCAGCGAGCTGATTTGACCATCAAACATACGGAGGGCTTCAACCCCCATCCGTTTATTTCTATTCTTTTGCCACTGTCTCTGGGATTCTCCAGTCAGTGTGAAATTTTGGAGTTTCAGCTGTTGGATGCCATTGCTTCGGAAGATGTGCCTGCCCGATTGAATGCAGTTTTGCCGGAAGGTATCACTGTGGATGCATGTTACGAGGAAGGACGCAAAGCAAAGGAAATGACCTTTGTTGATTACAAGTTGACTATGGAATATGAAAAAGGTGTTCCTGGTGATGCGGTGGCTGCGTGGAATGAAATGTTAAGTCGTGAAAGCCTGGAGGTTTTAAAAAAGTCCAAAAAGGCAAAGTCGGGCGAGACAATTGTTGATGTTGCAAAACTTGTAAAGTCTTTTGATGTAACACAGGAAAATGAGAGCATCATTCTTAACGCACGTATCAGTGCTCAAAATCCCGGCTTGAATCCGCAGCTTCTGCTGACGGCGTTTTGCCGTGAGTACGCTGATATGGTTCCTGATTTTATCAGTTACCATCGCGTTGCTGTCTTGGATAAAGAGGAGAAGGTCTTTTCCTAAGCAACCGGAACAGATATTGTGAAGACCGGGATTCCCTCTGCATAAGGTCCCAGTGTGTAGAGTGGGTAAAAAAGCGATATGCCTTCTTCGGTTAAGTAGTAATGATCCGGATCGAAGATGCGATCCATGACTTGTGTGCAGTCGGTGTCAAGAAGCGATTCTCCGGAAGCAAGGCGTGCAGAGGCTTGGGTACGCATGACTTCTATTAGTTCTTTGCGCCATCGAAGGTTTTTGGGGGAGAAGAAGGAACGTAGTGTACGGGGATATCCTGTAGCGCAATCCCAGGTTTCACCGCTGCAAATTAAGAGCGGACGACTGGTCTCATTGGTTTCTACCGCGTCAAACCGCAAACTGATAAGGGGCGGTTTCCACAAAGTGACAGTAAAGTCCAATTTTGCTTGCCATGGTAAAAAAGATTTATTGGTTTCCATCGCGCTATCTTTGGCTAGGCAAGCCTTTGAGAATAGAATGGTTTCCCAACGCTTTTTCCACTGTTTTGTTACCTCAGAAAAATAACGCTCCATCCGTGCGGTTTTTCCTGAATCGGGGAAAGACGGACGCCGGATGGATAGGTTGAGCACAGGTATGCTGTCTTGTTTCATGGTACGGTTCCATTGCTGCACAGTGAAGGGCAGAGGGGAAGATTCCATGCAAACGCCTCCTTTTATTTTAATTTATGGCGTAAAAGGAGAAATGGTGAAAAGGAGGAAAATCCTTCTTTACTTTGATGCTCTGAATTGATAAAATATAAATACTACCAATAGGAGGCGGACACATGGCGAACAAAAAGAAAGAACAAATCCGCAGTGAGTTGTTGTATGAAAGTATCCTGACGCTTCAAACCGTGGATGAGGTTAAGAATTTTCTTAAAGATCTGTGCACGGTTTCTGAACTGCGAGCAATGGAGCAGCGCCTTGAGGTGGCTATCCTGCTGTCGGACGGTATGATTTATAACGATATTCTGGAGCGCACCGGTGCTTCCAGTGCAACCATTAGCCGCGTAAACCGTGCCCTTCAGTATGGTGCGGACGGTTACCAGATTGTCTTGCCTCGCATTCAGGAATTGATCAAAGAAGAGGAAAGTAAATGAGCAGTTATGAGTTCCTGGCAGGAAGCTATGATCAATTAACCACTGACGTGCGGTATAGCAAGTGGGCAGATTATTTGGAAAAGCACTTTAAGAAATGCTCCATTCCTGTGCATACGGTGCTGGATCTTGCCTGCGGCACCGGTTCTTTGACTGCTGAACTGTCGTTACGAGGCTATGAAATGATCGGTGTGGATCAGTCTGCTGAAATGCTGGCTGTAGCGGTAGAGAAATGCCGGGATCTGCCTGGAGAAGCTCCGATTTTTCTAAACCAGCCTATGGAAAAGCTGGATCTTTACGGGACGATCGATGCTTGCGTATGTTGTCTGGACAGCGTAAATTATGTGACTAAGCCCGCTGCGCTTCGGCGGGCTTTTTCGCGGGTGCATCTTTTCCTGATGCCGGGCGGCCTTTTTGTGTTTGATGTTAAGCCGCCTGAGATATTAGAGGGTGCTGACGGAGAGATGTATTTGGATGAGACGGAGGAGACATATTGTGTCTGGCGTGCTGATTATTCGCCGCGCCGCCGCATCTTGACCTATGGAATGGACATTTTCCGCCTTTGCGAGGACGGTGCATGGGAACGTGGAGAAGAGCTTCACGAAGAATATGCGTATTCGTTGGAGGAACTGGAAGAATATTTGCGTGAAGCTGGGTTTGTTGATGTGCGCCGTTGGGGAAACTTGAAAATGCGTGCGCTGAATGACGGTGAAGAACGTGTCTTTTTTACTGCGCGAAAGGAGAAAGCGTAAATGGATCAAATCATTCGTATGATTGCTAAGGATGCTCCGGTCAAGGCATCTGCGATCAGCGCTCGAGAATTGGTGGAACGTGCCAGAAACATCCATACTTTGCTGCCTGTTGCAACGGCTGCTCTGGGACGCACTTTGATGGCTGCGTCTATGATGGGCGATGCATTAAAAGAAGAGAATGGTGCGCTGACCATTCAGATCAAGGGTGGTGGACCACTGGGGACGGTGTTGGCTGTATCTGACAGTGAGGGCAATGTCCGTGGTTATGTGCAGGAGCCGCACGTAGATCTGATGGAAATCGAGCCAGGTAAGCTGGATGTTGGTTCTGCAGTCGGTACGACTGGCACATTGACGGTTATCAAAGATATTGGATTGAAAGAGCCTTATGTGGGTTCTATTGGTATGTTCTCCGGTGAAATCGCTGATGACATTGCGATGTATTTTGTAGAGAGTGAGCAGATCCCCACTGCTTGTGCATTGGGCGTTCTGATCGGTGTGGATCAGTCTGTGACATCTGCCGGTGGTTATTTGATTCAACTGCTGCCCGGTGCAGATGATACCGTCATTGACAAAATTGAGGCAGGCGTTCGCCGTGTAGGCTCGGTCAGCCGTGCGTTGGAAGGCGGCATGGATGCCGAAAGCCTGCTGCGTGCGGTCCTGTCTGATTTCGATTTGGAAGTGTTAGAGACCCATCCGGTGGAGTATCGCTGTTATTGCAGTCGTGAGCGCGTCAGCCGCGCTTTGATCAGCTTAGGCCGTGAAGAGATGAGAGCGATGATCGATGAGCAGAAGGGTGCAGAACTGACTTGCCAGTTCTGTGATGCAGTTTACAATTTCTCTGAGGAAGATCTTGAGGAACTGTTGGCGGATATGTGAATTGAGTGCAAATCTTGCCAATTATGTGTTTGCCTGTTATAATGAACTGTTCATTTTCCTCGTGCATTAGAGAAAAGGTAGGTTGAGCATTTGGAGGAACTTTCCGAATTTTTGAATCACATGGACTGGGATGGTCTCATAGCGCTGTTACTACGCTTAGCAGCAGTGCTGATTTGTATCATGATTCATGAAATCAGCCATGGCTTGTCTGCTTATTGGTTGGGGGATCCGACTGCAAAAATGCAGCATCGGCTTTCATTGAATCCCCTGCGCCATATTGATCCCTTTGGTGCATTAATGATGCTGCTTGTTGGATTTGGTTGGGCCAAGCCGGTTCCAGTGGATATGCGATATTTCAAAAAGCCGAAAAGCGGCATGGCAATTACTGCGTTGGCAGGGCCAATCTCAAATTTTGTGTTAGCTTATATGATGTTGCTGATCGCGTATACAGTGCTCGCTTTAGCGGGGACCGCAACATCGGAGTTTGTTTGGGGAATTATTGACTTTTGTACGCTGACGGCGAGTTTAAGTGTAGGCTTGGGTGTGTTCAACTTGATTCCGTTTCCGCCTTTGGACGGATCCAAGGTGTTGGGTGCATTTTTGCCTGACCGTGTCTATTATAAGATTTTACGATATGAATTTGCAGGCACACTAGTGCTGATGGCTTTGCTGTGGTTGGGTGTCCTGGACACGCCGCTTTATGCCGTGCGAAGCTGGATTACGGAGAAGCTTCTCTATCTGGCGCAGTGGCCGTATAATTTGCTTGCTTGATATAGGAGAGGAGGGGAGCCCAATGGAAAGTCCGATTTTCCACCTGGAGAAGGTGGTCAAAGCGAAGCAGGAAGACATGGAGGATTTTGTGGGCCCCCTGGATCTAATCCTGCATTTGTTAAGCAAAAACAAGATGGAGATTAAGGATATTCAGATTTCTCTGATCCTGGATCAGTATATGGAATGGATCGAGAATCGAAAGCAGTTGGATTTGGAAGTGGCCAGTGAATTTGTAACAATGGCCGCTCATCTTGTTTACATCAAAACTCGTATGTTGTTGTCGATCAACGATGAGGAAGCGCTATCCGAGATGGAACAGTTGATTGCCTCGCTGGAAGAACATCAACGACATGAGAGTTACGGCAAAATCAAAACAATTGTTCCGATGTTGGAAAGCCGTTATGCCATCGGCCGGGATTACATCACCAAAACACCGGAGCATTTGCCGGTGGACAAGGTCTATCATTACGTGCACGATAAAGAAGATCTGCGAAAGACTATGGCGTTGGTATTGGAGCGCATTGGCAACAAGCTTCCGCCTCCCATGGCAGCCTTTGAGGGTATCGTAGGTCGAGAACCTTATCCCGTATCAGACAAGGCTTCTGAGATAATTCAACGCTTGTTAAACTTTGGCGTGACTCGTTTTCGAGCTTTGTTCAAGGGAAATCGAAGCAGATCTGAAATTGTAGCAACTTTTATCGCCGTTTTGGAACTTTGCAAAGCCAGACGTGTGCGTCTGGCAGGAACTGAAACCGACTGCACGGTGACTTGTACTGATGAAGGTGAAAGTATGGAAGGTTTCACCGCTGATACATATTAAGAGGAGGGGAGCCTTTTGGAACTGAAAGAAATGGAAGCTGCATTGGAGGCGATCCTCTTTGCGGCCGGTGAGCCGGTGGCGGTGGAGCGCATCTGTTTGACCTTGGATTTGGACAAAGCGACAGTGGAAGCTGTTTGCCAGCGGTTAGCGGACAAGTATAGTTATGAGCGCAGAGGGCTGCGCTTGGTGCGAATGGAGACCAGCTATCAGCTTTGCTCCGCGCCGGAGTATGCGCCGCTGATTCGCAAAGCATTTGAAAGCCGTAAACCGGCCAAGCTGTCCCAGCCTGCATTGGAAGTCCTTTCGATCATTGCATACTATCAACCGGTTACCCGCGCTTATATTGATCAGGTGCGTGGTGTGGATAGCTCTTATACGGTAGGACTTCTGCTGGAACGCGAATTGATTGAGGAAGCTGGCCGTCTGGCTGTGCCCGGACGCCCTATTCAGTATCGTACAACAAAGAACTTTCTGCGTTCCTTTAGTTTATCTTCATTGGATGAACTGCCTGAATTGCCGTCTTCTTCTGCGGAAGACGGACAAATCACGATGGAGATGCAAGCACGCCTGGAACAGTTGCAATCTCAGTCTGAGAGCGAGGCGGAGAGCGCCACATGAGAGCGCTGATTATCATTGGATGTATTTTGCTTGTTTTGTTTTTGCTTGGCCAAATTAGAGTAGGGGCATCTGTGTCCTATTCTGAGTCAGGATTGTTTGTGAAGGTCAAGGTTGGTCCCGTTCGTGTTCAGATACTGCCCCAAAAAAAGGACGAACAAGGGAAAGAGAAAAAAGTCAAGCAATCCAAGAAAGCACCGGCAGAAGAAAAGGAATTGGCAGAAGCAAAAAAGAAAAAACGAGATACGCTGGCTTTGGCGGTGCGGTTTATCCCATTACTGGGGGATGCGGCTGGACGGCTTAAGCGGAAGATTTGTATTGATTATCTTTTGCTGCGTGTGATCTGGGGATCTTCGGATCCGGCTTCTGCTGCAATGGGGTTTGGGGCCGGAAATGCTGCATTAGGTATTCTTTGGCCGATTCTCGAGCATAATTTTAAAGTAAAAAAACATGATTTGTGTGTCGATGTCGATTTTGAACGAGATAAACCGGTATTCAACGCAGATGCACAGGCTACATTAACAATAGGGCAAGGCCTGGCACTCGTGGTAATTCTGGGAATAAAGGCATTAAAAATCATTCTCGGTTATCGCCGGGAACAAACTGAACAAAAGGCGGTGCAACAATGAGTGAAAAAAATCACCCTATCAATGATTTGATGAGTACAACCATGCAAAAAATCCGAGAAATGGTGGATGTCAATACCATCGTTGGTCAGCCGATCACTACGCCTGATGGTATTACCCTGATTCCTGTTTCTAAGTTGTCCTTTGGGTTTGCGTCTGGTGGTTCCGACTTTATGACCAAAAATCATAAGCCCGGTGACGATAATACCTTTGGCGGCGGCAGCGGAGCAGGTGTAAATATTTCTCCGGTCGCGTTCTTAATTGTGAAGGGTGACTCCGTACGTCTCCTGCCTGTAGATCCTCGCGCAGCAACTACTGTGGATCGTGTCATCGAGATGGTACCGGAAGTTATTGATAAGGTTACTGATTTTTTGGAAAAGAAAAAAGAGGATAAAGAGACGTTTTAAGGGGATACTTCCATCATCCTTGCTTTTGGAGTGATGGAGTTTGAAGCGAATTGTTGCGGTATGTATTGCTGCTGCACTATTATGCCCTGTGGCGTCTGCGGATGCATCTGTCCCGCCCGAACTCTCCGCTGTAAGCGCTATTTTAGTGGATGGAGAGAGCGGGCGGGTACTCTTTGAAAAAAATGCCCACGAAGAGAGGCCTATTGCAAGTATAACAAAGTTAATGACGGCTCTTGTTGCGGTAGAAAATATCCATTCTTTAGATGAGAAAGTGACGGTTTTGCCTGAGTGGACGGGTATTGAAGGATCGTCTATTTATCTGCGTGCCGGAGAAACGGTTACTTTGGAGACGCTGCTGTACGGACTGCTCCTTAACTCGGGAAATGATGCTGCAGTGGCATTGGCCGGGCACTGCGCCGGGAATGTGAAAACATTTGTGGAGTGGATGAATGCAAAGGCCAAAGAGCTCGGTATGGAACATACTCACTTTGCTAATCCAAACGGATTAAGTGAGGCAGGTCACTATTCTACGGCTTACGATATGGCACTGGTGGCTCGCGCATGCAGCGAAAACGAAATTGTAGCAAAAATATCGGCAACAAAATCAATCTCTTTTGGTGCGCGGACGTTTACAAATCATAATAAGCTGCTTTGGCGATATGATGGCTGCACCGGTATGAAGACCGGTTATACAGAATTGTCCGGACGCACTTTGGTTTCCAGCGCAAAACGAGATGGGCAAACATTGATTGCGGTTACGCTTGACGCACCTAATGATTGGTCAGACCACGCAGCTATGTTCGATTACGGATTTGAAACGTTTTCAAGCCAGATTCTTTGCGAAGATGGGCAAACAATTACTCAGGCCTTTGTGCGAGGCAGTTTAGTGCCGTTCGTACCCGTGGAAACAGCGGAGGAAGTTCGGTACCCCCTTGCTGAAGGTGAGCAAATCGAAGTGCATGTTTCCGTGAGTGAGATAGTTGATGCTCCGGTGGAAACCGGTACGGTACTGGGAAAACTCTCTTTTTATCTGGAAAATCAACTTATTGGAGAAACGAATCTGATAGCTGGTGCAAACGTAAAGCGGGAAGTGCTAGAGTCACAGTCCTTGCTGGAGCGCATTTGCGATTGGGTCAAGGGAGAGTAAACTTACTGTCCCGAAAGATTGACATAGGAGGCCGCTTTATGGAAGAACGGCTGCAAAAAATCCTCTCTGCTGCCGGAGCTTGTTCACGACGGGCAGCAGAGGAATACATTAAGACTGGCCGTGTGACAGTAAACGGCGAGACGGCTCAATTAGGACAGAAAGCAGACCCGGAGCAGGATTTGATCACATTGGACGGAAAGCCGATTGGGGCGGCTCCGGAAGAGCCGTTATATTTTATGCTTCACAAGCCGGTCGGGTATGTTACTACCTTATCGGATGAGCAGGGAAGACCCTCGGTGGCTGATTTGATTCGAGATATTCCGGAAAGAGTGTGGCCGGTAGGGCGTTTGGATCAGAATTCGGAAGGATTGCTTTTGTTGACAAATGATGGCGATGTGACACATCGGCTTTTGCATCCAAGCTTTCGTGTGGAAAAAGAGTATCATGTTTGGGTCACCGGTTCCATCAAACGAGCATTGCCGATCTTGCGTGGTCCATTAAAAATTGATGGCGAATTGTTGGCTCCTGCACAAATTGACGTTCTTGAAGATGAAGGAGACCGTGGAAAACTGCGTTTTATCATCCATCAGGGGAAGAAACGCCAAGTGCGCCGTATGTGTGCTGCAGGAAGTTTAAAAGTGCTTCGGCTTCAGCGTGTACGAGAGGGAAACCTTTTGCTGGGGGACCTTCCAATGGGGAAATGGAGACCATTGACAGCGGATGAAGTAAACTACATCAAGCGGCATTGATTTTTGCAAGATATCAGATTAGGCTTGCAAAAATACTATTGCTTTTTGCTGGGAATGAAGCTATGATAGAAAATGCAGGAATTTCTGCATAAGGTAATTTGATTGACAAATGTTTATATAAGGTTCAAAGTGTCGATGAACACACGGAGGTCTTTGTATGCCTAAAGATATTCTTCAGCTTATTCAAAGCAATATGTCTACATTTTCCAAGGGACAGAAGCGGATTGCTGCATTTATCCTAGAATCTTATGATAAAGCTGCGTTTATGACTGCCAGCAAATTGGGCAAAACTGTAAATGTCAGTGAGTCTACTGTAGTCCGCTTTGCAGCCGAGCTGGGATACGACGGTTATCCGGCAATGCAAAAAGCATTGCAAGAGATGATTCGAAGTAAGTTGACTTCGATTCAGCGTATTGAAGTTACAAATGACCGCATTGGTGATCAGGACGTTTTATCGATGGTTATGCAGTCGGATATTGATAAGATCCGTATGACTTTGGAAGAAATCAATCGCAAAGATTTTTCCGGTGCTGTCGATGCAATTGTAGAGGCAAAGCGCATCTATATTTTGGGTGTTCGATCTTCTGTTGCGGTAAGCAGTTTTCTGGGATTTTACTTTAACCTGATTTT
Source organism: uncultured Oscillospiraceae bacterium (assembly GCA_964509595.1). Taxonomy (GTDB): domain Bacteria; phylum Bacillota; class Clostridia; order Oscillospirales; family Oscillospiraceae; genus JAJPXI01. Next base: position 17,917 of record CAZDXX010000003.1, on the reverse strand, counting down.
TGATAATGTTGTTCAGGTACATAGCAACTCAGCCAGCGAAATGTTTGAACAGCTTCTTCGAGTTGAAGAGGGAGATGTTGTAATTGGCGTAAGCTTTCCTCGCTATTCCAGACGGACGATACAAGCAATGCATTTTGCGCAGGATCGCAAAGCGAAGGTGATTGCAATTACTGACAGCATTACTTCGCCTCTTGCGGCAAGTGCTACACATACGCTAGTCGCGAAAAGTGATATGGCATCTTTCGTGGACTCTTTGGTTGCGCCTCTCAGTATGGTCAATGCGTTGATTGTTGCGGTCAGCCGAAAAAAGAAAGAAGATTTGTCCCGCACATTTGAGACGCTGGAACAAATTTGGGATGAATATGAAGTATACGAAAAGGTAGATCATGAAGCCTAAGTGTATTGTAATTGGCGGCGGCGCTGCCGGTATGATGGCGGCCATTACCGCTGCTTCCGGGGGAGCCGCTGTTACCCTGCTGGAGCGAAATCAAAAAGTGGGGCGTAAACTCTATATTACCGGAAAAGGTCGCTGCAACGTAACAAATGATTGCAGCGCGGAAGAAGTGCTGCGTAATGTTCCGTGCAATGGAAAATTCCTTTACAGCTGTATGGATCGGTTTGCGCCGACGGATACGATTGGATTTTTCAAGGGGCTAGGTGTTGCCCTGAAGACAGAGCGTGGCAATCGAGTGTTTCCATCTTCTGATAAGGCCGCTGACATTATTGATGTACTGCTCAAGGAATTACGCAGAAAAAAAGTGGAAATTGTTGAAACTCGTGCAACTGATTTGATGATTCGTGATGGTGCGATTTCCGGAGTCCTTACCGAAGCTGGAGAAATGTACTGTGACGCGGTTATTGTTGCAACGGGTGGAGTATCCTATCCGTTGACCGGATCTACCGGGGATGGCTACGAAATGGCACGCAGCTTGGGGCATACAATTGTAGAACCCAAAGGAAGTCTTGTTCCGCTTACGTCAGATGATCCGTGTTGTGCACAGATGATGGGATTATCTTTGAAGAATACCGGGATTAAAGTAAAAAATACAAAGGGCAAGGTAGTGTACCAAGATCAGGGCGAACTGCTGTTTACTCATTTCGGTTTGTCGGGTCCGGTAATTCTTAGTGCTTCCGCACACCTTAGACGTTTTGATCGTGAAACATATACGGTCTGCTTGGATATGAAACCGGCATTGGATGAAGATAAGCTGGATGCACGTTTGCTGCGTGAATTTGAAGAAAAGTCGAACCGAGATTTCATCAACTCTCTGGACGGTTTGTTGCCTCGAGCCATGATACCTGTGGTGGTGGAGCGTACTGGGATTCCACCGGAAACAAAGGTTCATTCCATCACACGTCAGCAACGCCGAAAGTTGTTGGAAACCCTGAAGTGTTTTATGATCGAATTGACTGGAACTCGTCCGGTCGAGGAAGCAATTATTACCTCAGGCGGTATTAAGGTTTCGGAGATTGATCCGAAGACGATGCAGTCAAAATTGGTTCCTGGTCTATATTTCGCAGGGGAAATTATTGATGTAGACGCCTATACTGGCGGCTTTAACTTACAAATTGCTTGGGCGACCGGTCATGCTGCAGGGCGGGCAGTTGCTCAGATAGGGAAGGAAAATGAGTTATGAGGTTTCAGAGTATTGCTATTGATGGTCCCTCCGGGGCGGGCAAGTCTACTCTCGCAAAGATGATTGCCGAGGAGCTGCGTTTCCTTTATGTTGATACCGGAGCTATCTATCGTACGGTGGGTTTGTATGCGCAAAAAAATGATGTGAATCCACGTGATGCAGATGCTGTTACAGCTTTGCTTGATTCAATCAAAATTGAAATGAGCCACGGCGATGACGGATTGCAGCACATGTACCTGAACGGGGAAGATGTTACTACGGATATTCGCCAACATGAAATTTCGGCGTATGCATCCGCAGTCTCTGCCATTCCTCAGGTACGAGCATTTCTTTTGGAGATGCAGCGCAGTTTTGCACGAACCAATAACGTAGTGATGGATGGCCGGGATATTGGCACGGTAGTGTTGCCCGATGCACAGGTGAAGATCTTCTTGACGGCTGACCCTGAGGATCGTGCGCGTCGTCGCTATGAAGAGTTGCTGCAACGAGGTCAGCAGGCTGATTATGATACTGTGCTGAAGGATTTGATTCAGCGTGACTACAATGACAGCCATCGTGAGTCTGCGCCGTTAAAGCAGGCGGATGACGCAATCCTTCTTGATACAACTGGCAATACACTGGAACAAAGCTATGAATTGGTGCTGAATACAGTAAAGGGGCAGTTGAAAGCATGAAATGGTTTTACACCGTTCTTTGTTGTATAATCGCACCGTTTTTTAGCCTGGTGCATCCGTGTCGACTCATTGGGCGTGAGAAACTGCCGGAAAAGGGCGGCTTGTTTTGTGCCAATCACTCTTGCCTGAATGATCCGATTTGTCTGATTGTGGCAGTTGGACCAAGGCCTCAGCTGCATCCTATGGCGAAAGCTGAGTTTATGCGTACGCCGGTTCTTGGTTGGCTGCTGAAAAAAGCAGGGGTTTTTGCCGTCGAAAGAGGCAAGTCAGATGTCGGCGCCATCAAAACTGCTATGAAGTATTTGAAAAATGGGGAAAGTGTGCTGATTTTTCCTGAAGGTACCCGCATTAAAGATGGTGTGGACAAATACGGTAATGAGAGTGAAGGAAAGACTGGCGCTGCTATGCTGGCCGTTCGTACCGGGGCGCCGTTGATTCCTGTATACATCCCGCCCAAAAAACCTTGGTTTCGCTTTACCAATATTGTAGTAGGTGAACCCTATTATCCGCATGTGGAGAGCAAAAAGGGAAGTGCAGAGGAATACCAGGCCATTGCCGTAGATTTGATGGAACGTATTTATGCATTGGAGGGCCAGTCGAAATGAGGCTGGAATTAGCGAAGTCTGCAGGATTTTGTTACGGAGTGAAACGTGCTGTTGAGATGGCGGAGGATGCCGCTGCATCGGGACGCTCTTGTGTGATGCTTGGGTCACTGATCCATAACCGTCATGTGACAGATCGATTGGCGCAAAATGGTGTTTTTGTGGTCAATTCTCTGGACGATGTACCTTCTGGCGCGGCGGTCATCTTGCGATCGCATGGTGAGGCTCGTGCCGTTCATCAGATATTAAAGGATCGTGGGAACGAGATTATTGATGCAGCTTGTCCTAACGTTTCTAAAATTCATCGAATTGTTGAGCAGGCAGAGGCAAGTGGACGCACGGCTGTCATTATTGGAAACCCGGACCATCCGGAGATCGTTGCTATTGCCGGATGGTGTCAGGAGCCTGTGGTGCTCAGTGGGCCGGAAGCGGTTGACATGTGGTTGGAAACCAACCCTGAATATGCGCAAAAACCGATATCTGTTGTCTCTCAAACTACGTCTACACAAGCACTTTGGAAAGCTTGCGTGGAAAAAATAAAAAAAGTGTGTACAAACGCAGAATTTTTTGATACAATATGTGGTGCTACGTATAAGCGGCAAGCTGAGGCTCAGGAATTGGCGGCACGGTGTGACGCAATGCTCGTCATTGGTGATCCGAACAGTTCCAACACAAAGCGTCTGGCTGAGTTATGCGCCGCACTTTGCCCTGTGGTTCTCGCAATCGAAGGGGCGAATGAACTGGATCCCACCTTGTTGAAAGGTGCGGCTTTGGTTGGAATCACTGCGGGTGCTTCTACACCCGGGTGGATCATAAAGGAGGTATTTGACAAAATGAGCGACGAAATCATGGAGATCGAGGAATCCTTCGCAGAACTGCTGGAGAAGTCGATCAAAACTTTGAATACGGGGGATAAGGTAACTGGTATTGTGACCGGTATTGCGCCTACTGAGATCTACGTTGATCTGGGCACCAAGCACGCAGGCTACATTCCTGTTGCTGAGCTGACTGACGATCCCTCTCTCAAGGTGGAAGACATTGTCAAGGTTGGCGATGAAATCGAGACTTATGTCATGCGTGTCAACGATATGGAGGGTGTTGTTACCCTGTCCAAGAAGCGTCTGGACACCGTGAAGAACTGGGAAGACATCGAGGCTGCCCGTGAGGAGCACACCACTGTCGAGGGCCTGGTTACCGAAGAGAACAAGGGCGGCATTGTTGTGAATGTCAAGGGTATCCGTGTGTTTGTTCCCGCTTCTCAGACCGGTTTGCCCCGTGATGCTGAGATGTCCGCTTTGATCAAGACCAAGGTGAAGCTGCGCATTACCGAGGTCAATCGTGCTCGCCGCCGCGTTGTTGGCTCCATCCGTGCTGTTGAGGCTGAGGAGCGCGCTGCTAAGGCTGCTGCTGTTTGGGAGAGCATTGAGGAAGGCAAGAAGTACGCTGGTACTGTTAAGAGCCTGACTTCTTATGGTGCTTTCGTTGACATCGGTGGTGTGGACGGCATGGTTCACGTTTCTGAGCTGTCTTGGGCTCGCATCAAGCATCCTTCCGAGGTTGTCGCTGTGGGCGACCAGGTCGAGGTTTTTGTGATTTCCTTCGATGCAGAGAAGAAGAAGATCTCTCTGGGTATGAAGGATCACAGCCAGGAGCCTTGGACTGTGTTCACCGGCAAGTATGCTGTTGGTGATGTTGCTAACGTCAAGGTTGTTAAGCTGATGACCTTCGGTGCTTTCGCTGAAGTTGTTCCCGGTGTTGACGGCCTGATCCATATTTCTCAGATTGCTGATCGCCGCATTGAGAAGCCCGGCGATGTCCTGACTGAGGGACAGATGGTTGATGTTAAGATCACCGATATTGACATGGAGAACAAGAAGGTCTCTCTGTCTATCCGTGCTCTGATCGAGGCTGAGAAGCCTGCTGAGGAGACCGAAGAAGCCGCTGAAGAGGCTGCTGAGTAATTTTACTTGTGTTTAAAACATCCCGTTTCCGATACGGAAACGGGATGTTTTTTAAAAAACAAACAAATTGCGCAATTTTTGCCTAAAATACTTGCGCTTTTTGGCGAAAACCTCTATAATATTTTTGAGAAAGCCTCGGTTTTGCCCGTTTTCAGACAAAATAGTAGGGGTGGAAATCATGTTTCAGGTAGGAGATAAAATCGTTCACCCGATGCATGGCGCCGGCGTGATTGATGGAATTGTTGAAAATAAAGTCAACGGCGTTATGCGCAGTTATTATGTACTTAAACTGCCGATCGGCGGCATGATGGTTATGATTCCCACAGAAAATTGCGTAGAGATTGGTGTACGCCCTATTATTGATAAGAAGCAGGGTGACGAAGTTATCGAGGCTATCGGTAAAATTGAAGTAGAGATGGATCAAAATTGGAATCGACGCTACCGCGATAACATGTCTCGATTGAAAAGTGGAGATTTGCTGGAAGTGGCACATGTTGTAAAGGGATTGATGCTTCGCGATGTAACACGCGGCTTATCCAACGGGGAACGAAAGATGCTTCACTCGGCAAAACAGATTTTGATTTCCGAACTCGTATTATCACAAAGTAGCAGTTATGAAGAGATTGAAGAGCGTATAAACCACGCGTTGGCGTAATAATATTAGACAGGCACTGGAGGGCGGTCGTCAGGCCGCCCTGTTTTTTGGAGGTGACAGGTTTGCCCGGATTATTCAAGCGGAAACAGAAAGCGAGCATTCAACACTGCGCGGCTGTTGTTGTTGCTGCTGGAGCATCTACACGCATGGAAGGACAGGACAAAATTATGCTCCTGTTGCGTGAGGAACCTGTTATCGTCCACACGTTGCGTGTTTTGGAATATTCCCCTTATATTCAGGAGATTGTTATTGTAACGCGCGAAGACTTAATCGTTCCTATTAGTAAGCTTTGTACAGATAGTTTTTTGACTAAGGTAACCAAGGTTGTTGTAGGAGGAGAAACGCGAGCTCATTCGGTTCAAAGGGGTATTGCCGAAGTTTCGACGAAAGCGGAACTGATTGCGATTCAGGACGGTGCACGTCCGCTGCTGACAGCTGAAGTTTTAGAGGAAGTTGTTCTCGCTGCAGCAAAATGTGGGGCTGCAGCTCCGGCAATTCCGGTCAAAGATACAATCAAGCGAGCTGCAAACGGTATAGTGGAGGAAACTCCGGATCGATCGCAGTTATTTGCGGTTCAGACGCCTCAGGTTTTTGAAGCGGATTTGATTCGCGCAGCTCTATATCAAGTTGTTGAAGAGCAGATCCCTGTAACGGATGATTGTTCTGCCGTAGAAAGACTTGGTATGAAAGTGACGCTGACAAAGGGGTCGGAGGAAAACATCAAAATCACGACACCTTCTGATTTGGTTGTTGCGGAAGCAATGCTGCAGTGGAGGGAAATACGATGAGAATCGGGCAAGGATATGACGTGCATCGTTTGGTAGAAGGTCGTAAGCTGATTTTGGGCGGTGTTACAGTTCCTTTTGAGAAGGGATTGCTGGGGCATTCGGATGCCGATGTGTTGACTCATGCAATTATGGATGCTTTGTTAGGCGCTGCCGGTATGGGCGATATTGGCCAGCATTTTCCGGACAGTGATCCGACATATGCCGGCGCGGACAGTCTGCGTTTGTTGGCTGCGGTGGTAGAAAAGCTTGCAAATGCTGGCTGGCAGATCGGAAACGTAGATTCTACGATTATCGCACAGCGTCCTAAATTGGCTGACTTTATTCCTAAAATGCGGCAGAATTTGGCGTTGATTATGGGAGTGCTCCCTGAGCAAGTCAATGTAAAGGCTACAACGGAAGAAAAGCTTGGATTTACCGGTTCAGGAGAAGGAATCGCGGCGCAAGCCGTGGCGCTTCTGGTCAATCGATAAAGTGACAAACGCTCCTCTCGTGCATACAATGGCACGAGAGGAGCGTTTTCGATATGGTCTATTATTTGATTATTTGTCGGTCTCTCACTTATGCCCAAAAGACGGAAGCTGCATTGGAGCGAGCTGGGATCACCGCCCATATCATGCGGTCCCCCAGAACGATTTCCGGTACGGGGTGCAGTCACGCAGTCAAGATTTCAGAACGACGACTTGCAGATGCGTTAACTGTTCTGAAACGTGTGGATATGGCTCCGGAACGTGTGTATATTATGTCTGCTGATGGGAGTTATAAAGAGGTGAGCTTGTGATTTATCTGGACAGTGCAGCAACAACATTGCAAAAGCCGGCTGCAGTGTCAAATGCCATGCGTATGGCTATGCGAACTATGGCCAGCCCTGGGCGGGGAGGACATCGACCTGCTGTACTGGCGGCAGAAGTGGCATTTGCTTGCCGGGAGAAAGCGGCTCAGCTGTTTGAGGTTCCGGAGCCGGAACATGTCGTTTTCACCTTCAATGCCACCCACGGATTAAATATCGCCATCAAGACTTTAGTAAAGCCGGGAAGCACGGTTTTGATTTCGGGCTATGAACACAATGCTGTGACCAGAACGCTGGCAGGGATAGGCGGCGTTAAGGTGCGTGTGGCAGAAAGCCCGCTGTTTCGCTCAGATTTGATGCTGAAACGATTTGAAGAGCTTTTGACTGCAGAAGTTGGTGCAGTCATATGCAATCATGTGTCAAACGTATTTGGATATGTGCTGCCAATTACTGAAATTGCAGATATTTGTCACGCACGAAACGTACCGTTGATCGTGGATGCCTCCCAATCAGCGGGGTGTCTGCCGGTTTCGATGAAGCAATGGAAAGCGGCATTCGTTGCAATGCCGGGACACAAGGGATTGTACGGTCCGCAGGGAACGGGATTGCTTCTTTGTTCGGGGAATACGGTGAAACCTCTGTTGGAAGGAGGGACCGGAAGTTCTTCCGCACAACAAGAAATGCCGGAATTTTTGCCGGATCGGCTTGAGGCGGGCACACACAACATTCCGGGTATTGCGGGTTTGCTGGAGGGTCTTCGATTTGTAGAAAAACAGGGAACCCATGCGATTTTAGAGCATGAACGACGGTTAGCCTTGCGTGTTGTGCGTGGATTGGAAAGGATTGAAGGGGTGGAAGTATTCTCTTCTCCCGGATTGCTCAATCAGGCGGGAGTCGTTTCATTTCGGATAAATAACATGGACTGTGAAGCCGTGGGCGAGGCGTTAGGAGAAGGAGATATTGCTGTGCGTGCAGGATTGCATTGTGCACCGTTAGCACATCAAACTGCGGGGACTTTTGAAACCGGTACGGTACGAATCAGTTTTTCTGCATTCAATCAACAGGGAGATGTTGATCAATTTCTTATGCGACTGAAAAGAATCAGTATGAAACAAAATAACTGATTAGGTGTTGTTAGGCGCATCAGGGGTCCAGACGTCCAGAAGTGAATAAATCACATTGTCTTGCCAGCCTGTTGTAGTGCAGGCAGTGAGCATGGAATTGAGCACTGCTTCCTCGGCGCATTCAGCAACGGCACGGAAGGGCAGATCCATCTCATCTTCAGAGAAAAAGGTGCCCTGGCGCAGAGCGGATTTTTCACGGGAGTCCCATGCGTTGGCGGTGGAGAATGACAGGAAAACTTCACCGCTTCCGTGGCCGATGTAAGATCCTAAGCGAGCAAGTCCGACAGAGACACGCTTTGCGACGCGGCCAAGCTGACGGGAATCCAAAGGAAGGTCGGTGGCTACAATAGCGATACAGGATCCTTTGTCGGGTTCGCGTTTGTTTAGACGTGCGGCCAGTTCCTTGCCAATGTTTTTACCGGAGATGGTTAGATCCGCCAAATTGCCGTGGTTCGTCAAAAGAAGTACGCCGAGCGTGTAAGTCTTTCCGTCGATTTCCATCAAACGGGAGGCAGAACCAATGCCGCCTTTCAAATCATGACAGACCATTCCGCGCCCGGCACCCACAGCGCCTTCTTCGAAGTCGGGATGGGTATTTTGAATAGCGGAATGGACATGCTCTGCGGTTACAGCACGCGTTTGAATTCGATTTAGTGTGCCATCATTGCATTCACATACCACGGGATTTACGGAACGCAGCGTATGGTTGTCTTCGGCACAGCGTTCGATCATATACCCGGCCAAAGCATCCCAAACTGGACCGACATTAAGGGTGTTGGTTAGGGCAATGGGGGTTTCCAATGTTCCCAGTTCATCGATTTGCACCAGTCCGGCGGTTTTACCAAAACCGTTCAGGACAACCGCGGCGGCAGGCAGTTTATGAAAGAACGGATTTTCTGTACAAGGCATAACGACGGTTACACCTGTTTTATGTTCTTCGTTGTCGACTGTGCAGTGACCAACGGAAACTCCGGGAACATCGGAAATTTTGTTTTTGGAGCCGGTAGGCATTGTCCCAATGATAATGCCATAATCTCTGGCACGTTTTTGCATCATGATATTTTCACTCCAAATTACATTTTAAAAGGTGTAAGTTGCAATCCCAAAGGGATTATACGCTTATTGAACTATTTGTTACATAATATATACGAAATGGTTTTAGGAAAGTCAAGGGTTGACCTACTATCCAGTTTAAGCTAAAATTACTCTATTCGACTGATTGTTTTGTATGCGAAGAATGGGGTATTGAGTATATGTTGGAACGAGATCAGGAATTGCGCTTTTGTCAGGTAAGACGGGCTGCGATTGCCATGGATTTTCAAAATTTGAATCCAGAGCAGTGCAAGGCTGCATTAAGCACTGACGGACCGTTGCTGCTGTTGGCTGGTGCGGGTAGTGGCAAGACCACTGTGCTCATTCATCGGGTGGCGAATTTAATTAAATACGGATGCGGTGCTGATAGTAACGAAGTGCCTGATTGGGTGAGCGAGGAAGATTTGGCTTTTCTGGAAGACTATCTTTTGCGGCCTACACCTGAAAAAAAAGCACGGCAGGAGCAGCTTTGTGCGCTGTATCCGGCGGCACCCTGGTCAATTATTGCCATCACGTTTACCAACAAGGCGGCCGGAGAACTAAAAGAGCGATTGGAACGTATGCTTGGCCCTGAGGCGTTGGACGTTTGGGCATCTACGTTCCATTCTGCCTGTGTGCGCATTTTGCGCCGTGATATCGAAAAACTTGGCTTTGATAAGTCTTTTACCATTTATGATACCGATGATTCCTTGCGTGTCATCAAGGACATTTTAAAAGACCAAGGACTGGATGATAAGATGTTCCCACCGCGCTCGGTGCTGGGGTATATTTCCCGGGCAAAGGATGCCATGGAGCTGTCGGGAGATTATATGGCAAAGTGCCAGAAAGACGGGGACCTGCGCTTGGTCAAGATCGCTCGCGTGTATCAGGCCTATGAAAAGCGTCTATGGGAAGCCAATGCGCTGGATTTTGACGATATCATTCTGCATACTGTACGCCTGCTGGAGGCTTACGAAGATGTTCGGTCTTACTACCAAAACAAGTTCCGTTACGTGCTGATCGATGAGTATCAGGATACCAACAATTTGCAGTATCGTTTGGCTGCTTTGCTGGCAGGAAAGTGGGAGAACATCTGCGTGGTGGGCGATGACGATCAGTCCATCTACCGCTTCCGTGGGGCTACGATTGAAAACATTCTTTCCTTTGAGAAGCAGTACAAAGGTGCCCGTGTAATTCGTTTGGAGCAGAACTATCGCTCCACCAAAAACATTCTGGAAGCATCTAACGCGGTAATCAAAAATAACCACGGCCGTAAGGGTAAGGAGCTTTGGACGAAACATACGGAAGGTGAGAAGCTTCAGCTTTATACCGCCATGAACGAGAATGATGAAGCCCACTATGTGGCTGCGCAGATCATGGAGGGGTTCCGTACCGGGCGCAAGTGGAAGGATCACGCAGTTCTTTACCGCATGAACGCCCAGTCCAACCAGATAGAGCAAGCTTTTAAGCGTAATGGTATTCCGTACCGCATCATCGGCGGTACCCGATTCTTTGACCGAGCAGAAGTCAAGGATATGTTGGCTTATCTGTGCGTGATCAACAATCCGAATGATGATTTGCGTCTGCGGCGAATCATCAATACACCGACCCGCGGTATTGGTGCTACAACAGTAGAAACTGCACAAGCTTTGGCAGAAGGAGAGGGAACCTCTCTCTGGAATGTCATTGTAAGTGCTTATCAGCGTCCTGCGTTAAGCAAGGCTGCGGCCAAGCTTGCACAATTTACCAACATGATGGAATCCCTGCGTGCATTGGTAACGGAGTTGTCTTTGCCGGCGTTCTATGAGGAGGTCATGGCTCGTACCGGCTATGTGACTGCATTGGAGGCCAAGAATGATACAGAAAGCCGTACTCGCTTGGAAAACGTCCGAGAGTTGCTGACCTCCATCAATGGTTATCTGGAAAATAATCCGGAAAATCCCACTCTTGCAGGTTTCCTGGATGAGATTGCCTTGTATACGGACTTGGATTCCCATGACCCCAGTGAAGACTGTGTGGTCATGATGACCATGCATGCGGCCAAAGGCCTGGAATTCCCTGTCGTTTTCGTGGTAGGTACTGAGGAAGGAATCTTCCCGGGAATTCGAGCAATTGGCGAGCAGGAGGAAATGGAAGAGGAGCGTCGTCTTTGCTATGTGGCAATGACCCGTGCAAAAGAGAAGCTATACATGACCTGTGCTGCTCAGCGTATGTTGTTTGGTAAAACCAGCGCCAATCGTCCGTCTCGTTTTGTAGGAGAAATTCCGCCTGAACTGACCGAGCAAGCGGGTCGTAGTATCCTGTCGAGCGGTTCTGAAGAGAGTGAGTGGGGCTACAGCAGAACAGCTCGTCCGTCTTTCGGAAGCTCCGTTTCAGGTGGGTTCCGTCAGTCTGTCAGCTATGGCAATGTTCGGCCTGCACAGCCGGCGCGGCCGTCTCGCTCTGTGGGAATCCAGGGCGGTTATACGCCTAAGCCGACAGCGTCCAAGGGTGGGTCACTGCCTGATTTCCGCAAGGGTGATATGCTCAACCACAAGGCGTTTGGCAAGGGCATGGTTTTGGCCATTACACCCATGGGCGGCGATGCGCTCATCGAAATCGCCTTTGATACCGTGGGAACCAAGAAGCTGATGCTGAAATCGGCGGCGCAGCATATGACAAAGCTTTAATGGAGCAATTCTCTGAAATCAATCACACATTGATCGCAAACTTGTTTGATCCGCTCTGCCTCATTGGTATAGAGCGGATCAAGTATTCCAATCACGGTCATGCCTATTTTTTTGGCGGAAATGCAATTATCCGGCGCGTCATCGTAAAATGTGCATTCGGAAGCAGATACACCTAGCAGTTCCAACACTTGATGGAAGAAACGCGGATCTCGTTTTTCGAGGCCAAGCTCCTGAGCAAAAACAAGATGATGAAACATGGGAGTGAGCCCGTGACGGTTTAGCACCGCGTGCCCCAGTTTGGGTACACAGGCGCTGACCAATGCCAATGTTTCTCCCTTAGCGGCTTCTTGCATCAAAAATTCACGGGCACCTGGCTTGAGAACGATGCGATTCTCATAGGCATCTTGGGCCAGTGAAAGCCATTCGTCCATAATGGCCTGAGGACTTATATCAAGGTGGTAGTAATCCTTGGTATACTGAGCGGCAATGGGAAAGATGGAGTGCCATATAGTACTTAAATACTCTTCTGTGACTTCCAGTCCGTGAGCAGACAAAAAACGGTCATCCACCTCTTGCCAAACGCCATTGGAGTCGATTAAAGTTCCGTCTAAATCGAATAGTTTCAAATCCAAAACCTCCAGGGAAAGTGAACAGCCTCTTCGGCATAGTCGATTCCTATGCGTGGACCGCTATTGATGTTCTTTGGCATTTCGCCGGAACGGATAACATACAACATGTCGCCGACTAAATCGATGCCGTTGCAGCTTCTGTCAAGAGATAGGGCTTTACATAGTTTGCCTGGGCCGTTCAGAAAGTTTTTCGTTTGGTAAGCGGTCAATTGACCGGAGTGATTTGGATATCGCAGATATTTCAGGGTTTCATAACCGGCCACTGCTTCCAGCCCGCGAATCAAAACAGCGGCTGGCTCACCTTCCGGTTCGGTAACGAAGTTCAGACAGTTGTACATGCCGTAAATCAGGTAGATATATGCTGTGCCCGGCTTAGCAAAAAGCGTCTCTGTTCTGGCAGTGCGCTTATAACCATAGGCGTGGCATGCCTTATCGCTGCGGCCGATATATGCCTCTGTTTCTGTGATGCGGCAAACCAATTTTTCTCCATTCCACACACGCACTAGGTAATTACCCAGAAGTTCTTGGGCTACAGTAATTGTATCGCGATCATAAAAATCCCGCGTCAGTTTTTCCATCTAGTCCACCTCATTTCCACGATTTTACCATATCCGAAGGAGCATATACAAGCTATGAGCGAAGCTGTTCTCAAAAAACTTGCCCGTCCGCTGATTGTCATTGCCACAATTATCTGGGGCAGTACTTTTTTCATTTTGAAGGATACTCTGGATGACGTATCGGTTTATTTCATGCTTGCTTTTCGATTTACCATTGCTGCCGTTGTGTTGGCATTGGTGTTTTGGAAAAGATGGAAGAATTTTGACAAAAGCTATTTCTTGGCTGGCGGCATTATGGGAACGTTGTTGTTTTTGGCCTACGCCGTACAAAATTTTGGCCTGATAGGAACTACCCCTGGTAAAAATGCTTTCTTCACTGCGGTTTACTGTGTCATTGTTCCTTTCTTGTACTGGATCATTAACCGAACTCGCCCGGATAAGTATAATATCATTGCTGCAGTGCTTTGTCTGGTTGGCATTGGCTTTGTTTCATGGGATAGTGGCCTTGCTCTCTCTATGGGAGATGTACTTACCTTGATCGGCGGCTTGATGTATGCCTGCCACATTGTTGCGGTGGCGCATTTTTCCCAGGGAAAAGATATCTTTTTGCTGACAGTACTCCAGTTTGCAGGTGTGGCAATCTGGTCTTGGATTTGTGCTCTTTTTACAGGTGGAGTGCCAACGGGTGGTTTGCCAACCAGAGCGTGGCTTGTTCTGCTTTATTTGGCTATTGCGGCAACTACATTGGCGTTATTGTTCCAAAACGTGGGTCAAAAGTACACGAATCCTTCTGCTGCGGCTGTTTTGTTGGCCTTAGAGGCACCCTTTGGTGTGCTGTTTTCTGTCCTGTTTGCTGATGAGCGGCCGACCGTATTTATGATTTTCGGCTTTATTTTGATTTTTATCAGCATAATTTGCTCTGAAACAAAATTTTCATTCTTTAGCGAAAAAAAGTGCAAAAAGGGTGTTGACAAATTCGAACTCGATGAATATAATGCAAACAACAACCAAACACGGTAAACCTGTGAGGAAGAAGAGTAATCGGTCATTTCGATGTTTAGCGAGCTCCGGACGGTGGAAGCGGAGTCTGAGAAACCCGGTGAATGGACTTTCGAGGGCGGCTTGAACGGAGGAAACTCTCAGTAGATGTCGACGGGATCCCACCCGTTATCCATCGGGACACATGTGATGGCATGTGTAGTGAGTGGACGTATTTGTATACGTCAATTTGGGTGGTATCGCAGAAGCAAGCGCTTTTGTCCCATGTAGGGGACAAAAGCGTTTTTTGTTTCCAAGACCCATCTGCCATCCAAATTTATTTTATGGAGGAAATCCCAATGAAAAAGATGAACCTGAAAAAAATCGTATCCCTGACCGCAGCTTTGGCACTGACTGTTTCACTGGCCGCTTGTTCCGGTGAAGGTGCCGCGAACAACTCCAACAATGAAGATGAAGCAGTTTATAAGGTGGGTATCTGCAATTATGTTGATGATGCATCTTTGAACCAAATCGTAGAAAACATTGAAAATCAGTTGAAGGCCATTGGCGAAGAAAAGGGCGTTGCATTCGATATTGACTATGATAACTGCAATGCTGACTCCACGGTTATGAACCAGATTATTGCTAATTTCATCGCCGATGATGTAGACCTGATGATCGGCGTGGCAACTCCTGTGGCAATGGCAATGCAGGCTGCTACCGAAGATAATCAAATCCCTGTTGTATTTGCTGCTGTGTCTGATCCTGTCAGCACCGGCATCGTGGAAAGCCTGGAGGCTCCTGGTGCAAACATCACTGGCACCTCTGACTACCTGGATACCAATGCTATTATGAACCTGATTTTTGCCGCAAATCCGGATGCTGACAAAATCGGTTTCCTGTATGATCAAGGTCAGGACTCCTCTGCAACTCCTATTGCTCACGCAAAGGAATATCTGGAAAACAAGGGTGTGAAGTACGTGGAGCGCACTGGAACCACCACTGATGAGGTGATGATGGCTGCGGAAGCTCTGGTTGCTGACGGGGTGGATGCTGTGTTTACCCCTACGGATAATACCATCATGACGGCCGAACTGTCTATTTACGAAACCCTTATTGAGGCAGGTATTCCTCACTACACCGGTGCCGACTCCTTCGCTCTAAATGGTGCATTTATGGGTTACGGTGTTGACTACGCAAATTTGGGCGTTGAGACGGCCAACATGGTGGCTGGTATTCTGTTGGATGGCAACGATCCTGCAACTACTGCTGTTGTGACCTTCGACAATGGTACCGCTACTGTTAATACCGAGACTTGCGAGGCGTTGGGCTTGGATTATACTGAGATTGAGGCAGCGTTTGCTCCGCTTTGCACTAAGGTGACAACCATCACTACTGCTGAAGCGTTTGGTGACTTGGAAGGCTGATTTAAGTAGTATTGAAAATAATCGGGGATAGGGAAATTCCCTATCCCCAAAACCCTGTTTTCAGGGAGTTAAAGGAGGATTTTCCTATGGACCTATCCACTGCTATTTCGTTGGGGCAGACCGCTTTAGAGTTGGGCCTGATCTGTTCACTGACGGTTCTTGCTCTGTTCCTCAGCTACTCTATGCTTAATGTGTGCGATATGTCTACTGACGGTTGTTTTACGCTTGGCGCGGCCGTTGGCGCAGCGGTAGCCATTGCCGGACATCCATATCTTGCTATTTTTGCGGCCATGGCGGCTGGCGTATGTTCGGGTTTTGTTACAGCTTTTCTTCAGACGAGAATGGGTATCGATTCTTTGCTTGCAGGTATTATTGTAAACACCGGGCTTTATTCTATTAATATTGCAGTTATGGATGGCGCATCCCTCCTGAATATGAACAAGACTGAAACGGTATTCACAAAGATGAAGGACTTGTTGGAGGGGACATTCCTTGCAGGACAATATAAGTTAGTTGTAGCAGGTATTGCTGTTATCCTTGTTGTTGCATTTTTAACCGTTTTTCTGAACACACGTCTGGGCCTTGCTATCCGTGCTACTGGCAACAACCCGGACATGGTGCGGTCTTCTTCTATTAATCCTGTATTTACCACTACTGTGGGTCTGTGTGTTGCCAATGCATTTACCGGCTTGTCCGGGTGCCTTCTGGCCCAGTCTCAGAAATCTGCTGAAATTAATATTGGTAGTGGTATGGTGACCATTGCATTGGCTGCGCTCCTTATCGGACGAACGCTGATTCCTCGCGGTGGCATTTGTGTTCGTGCAATTGGTATGGTGCTTGGCGCCTTTATTTTTAGACTGGTGTACGCAATTGCGCTTCGTTTTGAAATGCCTGCTTATATGCTGAAGCTGGTTTCTTCTGTCATTGTGGTGCTTGCGATTTTCCTTCCTTATTTAAAGCAACAGTGGCCGACTATTCTACGGAGAATCTCCGGTGAGAAGGGAGGTCGGCACTAATGCTGAAAATTACAAATATTTCAAAAACTTTTAATCCCGCCACGGTCAACGAGAAGAAGGCGCTGACCAATTTGTCACTCCATTTGGAGCAGGGCGATTTTGTTACGATCATTGGCTCTAATGGCGCGGGTAAATCTACGCTGTTTAATGCCATTTGCGGCAGTTTCTTTACTGATTCCGGCACCATTGAACTGGATGGAAAGGATATCACGTTTCAGCCGGAATATGTCCGCGCCAAAGTCATCGGACGCCTGTTTCAGGATCCCATGCGCGGCAGCGCACCCGGTATGACGATTGAGGAGAATCTTGCGTTGGCTGTTGGTAGTGGCGGCTGGTTTTCCTGCGTAAGCAGAGCAGAGAAGAAGAAGTTCCGTGATCGGCTGGCCTTGCTTGGAATGGGACTGGAAGATCGTATGAAGCAGCCGGTAGGTTTGCTGTCCGGTGGCCAGCGGCAGGCGCTGACTCTGCTGATGGCGACCATGGTGACCCCAAAATTGCTTCTGTTGGATGAGCACACCGCTGCGCTGGATCCCGGAACGGCAGATAAGGTGCTTGAGCTGACTCGTCAGATTGTGGCAGATGACAGCATTACCTGCTTGATGGTGACCCACAATATGAAGCAAGCGTTGGACCTTGGCAACCGCACTCTTATGATGGCTGACGGGCGGATTGTGCTTGACATCGCCGGGGAGGAACGCAAAGGACTCACCGTGGATGATTTGTTAGTTCGTTTTAAGGCAGGCGCTGGCCAGGAACTGGATAATGACCGCATTCTCCTTTCGGATTGATGCAGGACCCGGGTGTGCAAGAATTGCACACCCGGGTGAAAGAAATGATTGACAAGTGGAAATGATTGTGGTAAGATAACTCTCGTGTTTGGGCAAGGCTCGGGTATACGGAGAGATGTCCGAGTGGTTTAAGGAGCTGGTCTTGAAAACCAGTGACTCGCAAGAGCCGTGGGTTCGAATCCCACTCTCTCCGCCACATTTTAATATGTATTGTTGATTCGGAGAAGTACCCAAGAGGCCGAAGGGGCTCCCCTGCTAAGGGAGTAGGGCGGGAAACCGTCGCGAGGGTTCAAATCCCTCCTTCTCCGCCAAAACCATCGTAGTAGATACGGTGGTTTTTTATTTTGTTTTCCAGTTGTTGATACAACGCCTTGGAAAACGTGTTTTGAAAAAATGAGAAAAAATAAAAAATAATTATTGACAAGAAGAATTAATTTTAGTATACTAAACCAGTCGCCTGACAACAGGCAACACAACAGGGGAGCATAGCTCAGCTGGGAGAGCGCATGCCTTACAAGCATGATGTCACAGGTTCGAGCCCTGTTGTTCCCACC
>CAZDXX010000002.1:0-33118 GCA_964509595.1 uncultured Oscillospiraceae bacterium | reverse complement strand
CGACCAGCTTGGAAGGCTGGGATTCTACCATTGAACTACACCCGCATGGGTGCTGCAATCGTCAGCCAAAATATATTACCACACCCACGCAGGATTTGTCAACGGTTTATTTTCAATTTTTTTACTTTATTTCAGCGTCACAGAATGCGCAGCACTCCACGCCGTCTGCCTTCTTCACCAGAGGCGGCAGATAGTGTTCCGTCTGCGTAATGCAGTTGGGATTGCTGCACACAGGCACTTTTCCGATCTCCACCGGCTCCTGAGGCAGGCGGGGCTGGTTGGCCAGGTTCATGAGCAAAGCCATGCGGGCAAACATACCATAGCGTGCCTGATCAAAATAGACGGCGCGAGGATCGTCATCCACATCCACTGTGATCTCATCCACACGAGGCAGCGGATGCATGACCAGCATATCCTTCTTGGCGCGCTCCAGCTTGCGGCGGGTCAGGACGTAAACACCCTTTACACGCTCATACTCCAGAGGATCCACAAAGCGCTCACGCTGGATACGGGTCATATACAGCACGTCCAACTGAGGAATGACTGGCTCCAGACCGGTCACTTCCACGTTCCACATGTTACGCTCCTTCATAAACGCGCGGATGTATTCGGGAATAGCCAGCTCACGGGGAGAGATCAAATAGAACTTGATGTTATCAAACTTGGCAAGGGCCTTGATTAAGGAATGCACGGTTCGTCCATTCTTCAGGTCACCGCACAAACCGATGGACAGCCCGTCCACGCTGCCGCGCAGGCGGGTGATGGTGGTCAGATCAGCCATTGTCTGAGTCGGGTGCATATGCTTGCCGTCACCGGCATTGATCACGGGCACGTGGGAGTACAGCGAAGCTGCCTTGGCAGCGCCCTCCCAGGGGGTACGCATGACGATCACATCGGCGTAGCCGGACACCATCTTGATGGTATCCTTCAGCGTCTCACCTTTGGCAACAGAAGAGGAGTTGGGATCTGCAAAGCCAAACACACTGCCGCCCAGGCGCATCATGGCTGTCTGAAAGGAGAAGTTGGTGCGCGTGGAGGGCTCATAGAACAAATTGGCGGAAATTTTTCCGCGGCATGCATCCACAAAATCTTCCGGATGGTCGATGATCTCGCTGCACTGCTTGTACAGCGCTTCCCACTCCTGCCGTGTCAAATCTCCAAAATCAATCAGATGCCGCATACCCTATGCCCCCACAAATTAATCGACCTATTGTAACACAAAACGCTTCTTTACTCAATCCCAACTTTTCCTTTGTATCAAAAAAATCTTCATGCCAATCCTATCTTCATACCCTTTATTCGAGGGCCGAATTCAAGGAGGCTGCGGCATGGCAGAATTTTTCTGGTACTTTATCTTCTACAGCTTTCTGGGTTTTATCCTGGAAGTCCTGTTCGCGCGGATTACCCGAACCGCAAAACAGGATCGCAAATGCATGTACTTTCTGCCCCTGTGCCCCGTGTACGGGCTGGGCGCCCTGCTCATTGTCCATCTGCCCGCCGCGATACAGCGCCGTCCTCTGCTGCTGTTTCTGGGTGGCGCTTTGGCCGCCACCGCAGCGGAATACTTCATGGACTGGTTTTACGAAAAGGCCCTCAGAGTGCGCTTCTGGAACTATTCCGCCTTACCCTGGAACCTGAACGGCAGAGTGTGTCTGCCATTCTCTCTGGCCTGGGGATTTCTTTCTCTGGGTCTGGCCGCATGGGTCCATCCGGTCATTGCTCGCTGGGTCTCCGCCATTCCGGCGGGATGGACGCTCCCTGCCGTACTGTTTTTTCTGTTGGACGCTGTTTTAACCACATTGCTTCTGCGTGCGACCCGAGACACCGCTTCTCTGCGATGGTACGACCGCTTTCGCCGCACCGCTAAAGAAAAATCATAGCAGCGCTCTTGCCCGCTCGATCAGCTTGGCATAGATCGGATCCATCTGCCACTCGTTGGCCATCTGCGACAGATACTCCACCGGCAGCCAAGCCACACCGCTGTTCTCACCGGGGCAGCTGGACAAGTCATCGGTTTCATCCGCCGTCAGGAGATAGGTCACATTCAGATGCTGGTGCGAGGACACCCATTGCCCCCGTTTCCAATGGCCCCAGACCGCCAGAAGGTCAAGGGAGGCGATCTCGCGGCTCAACGGCCGCACATGGATCACGCCGGTCTCCTCTCGAGCCTCTTTTAATGCAACCGCAAGCAGGTCCGCTTCTCCGTCGGCATGACCACCGGTCCAGGCCCAGACCTTGTAAATATCATGGTTCACGAACAGGACCTTGGTCACATCGGCGTTGACGATGAAGCCGGAACTGGTCATGTGGGCCCACTTGTTCTCCCGGGTCAGGATGGTGTCCGGAAAGCGGTCAATATAATCCAGCATGATCCGCTTGTCTGCTTCCTCCTGCTCACATTGGGGTACATAGCCCCAAATCTCATCAAGAAACACGTCCGCTGACCCTTTCGTACACGGCAAACGTAAAGGAAACTTCCTTTTCAGTCATGGTTTCCGATTCTTCCACCAGTTTCCACTCGGGATCCTGATCCAGACACGGGAACCAGGTATCTGCCTCCCATTCGCCGTCCAGCCTGGTCACATAAGCACGGTCACAATAGGGCAGCAGTTTCTGATACACACTGCCGCCGCCGATGACAAAGGCATCCTCCGGTGCAGCCGCCAGCAGACTGTCCACATCGGCGAACACCTCTGCCCCTTCCGGCTGAAACTCCGGATTGCGGGAGAGCACCAGATTGCGGCGGCCCTTCAAGGGGCGTCCGCCGGGGAAGGTGGACAGGGTCTTGCGGCCCAAAATCACCGCATGACCCATGGTGGTATTCTTAAAATTCTGCAGATCCTTGGACAAATAGACGAACTGATCGCCGTCTTTTCCGATGGCCCAGTTGCGATCTACCGCTACGATTAAATTCACAGCTGCTCCCCCTTACACTGCTACGGGAATCAACTTGGCATCCAGAGGATGGCCCTGATAGCCTTCCAGCTTCAGGCTGTCCTTGGTAAAGGCATAGAAATCGTCGATCTCCTTGTCGATCCACAGCTGGCAGCCGTCGAAGGGCTTGCGCTCGATCAACTCCTCCACCACGGGCACGTGGCGGTCGTAGATGTGTGCATCGGCGATGACGTGGACCAGCTCGCCCGCCTCCAGACCGGAGACCTGAGCCATCATGTGCACCAGAGCCGCGTACTGCATGACGTTCCAGCCGTTGGCGGTCAGCATGTCCTGAGAGCGCTGGTTCAAAATAGCGTTCAGGGTCTTGCCGGACACGTTGAACGTCATGGAATAGGCGCAGGGGTACAGGCCCATCTCATGCAGATCGTGGTGGTTATAAATATTGGTCATAATGCGGCGGGACGCGGGGTTATTCTTCAGGTCGAACAATACACGGTCCACCTGGTCGAACTCGCCTTCGGGATAGATGTGCTTTACCCCCAGCTGATAACCGTAGGCCTTGCCGATGGTTCCGTTCTCGTCGGCCCAGGAATCCCAAATGTGGGTGGAGAGCTCATTCACATTGTTGGACTTCTTCTGCCAAATCCACAGAAGTTCGTCCAAGGCGCTTTTAAAGAACTGCTTGCGCACGGTCAGGACCGGGAATTCCTCCCGCAGGTCGTAGCGGTTCACGATGCCGAACTTTTTCACGGTGTGGGCCGGAGTTCCATCCTCCCACTTGGGACGGACATTCTGGTCGGTATCCCAAACGCCATTGGCGAGAATATCTTTACAGTTTTCAATAAAAATCTGGTCTGCACGGCTCATGTTGATCTTCCTCTCACGTTAGCAATTTTATTCATCTTTTGAAGTTGCGATTATCCATTATTCAAACAGAGCGGTCACCGCTTGCGTGTATTGTTCATCAATCGGATAAAAATAACTTGAAATCGGTTGGACACATGGGATGATAGCAATATTTTCATCCGGGATGTCATAGGTTGACAAAATCGCTTTCATTTCCTCGATGCTTGCGCTTTTCGTCATCAATCCCCAGATTTCCTCATTTGTTTTATTTCGATTTGTCCCCGGAAGGACACCGCAGCTATATGAGTTTTCTGCCAACTGCCAGACGTAAACTTCCAGCCCTTTCGCAGTGTTCAGGTCAAAATACTCCGGAAATTTCTGGCGCAGCTCCTCTTGGTCGAACACCTGCGTGGTGCTCACCTCGGCCGCCGGGCCGGCGCAGGAAGTCAGTGCCAACAGAAATACCAGCGCCAAAACAAGGGCAATTCGTTTTTTCATGTTGCAGTCTCCTCAGAACTTTACTTTTCAAATTTATCCATCAGGCTGCGCAGCTGGTCGGCCAGCTTGGCCAGATCCTTGTTGGGCATCCCTTTGCTGCGCTGGATCAGGGCCATCAAATCGCGGCCGGTATTCTCCAGACGCTGGTAGGCTGCAGATGCCCTGCTCCTGGGCGCGGCTTTCTCCTTGACCACACGGGGCACACCGGCGGCCAGCAGGGTGTTGGTGGCCAGGTCATAGACTTCCTCATAGTCGGGCGCGTGGGCGGCCGTCCCTCGGTCACGCAGGGTCTGGGCATACAGCTGGGCCACTTCCTCGTCGCCGTGGACCACGAAATACTGGGCCGGTCTGGGATTCTTGAACTGCTCTGCCCAGGCAATCAGGTGATCCCGATCCGCATGGGAGGACAATCCCTTGAAGTTCACAATTTTGGCACGCACCAGAATCTCTTCCCCGAAGAGCTTTACGCTCTTGGCCCCGTCCAGCAGAGCACGGCCCAGACTTCCGGGCGCCTGATAGCCCACAAAGACGACCACCGATTCCGGTCTCCACAGGTTGTGCTTCAAATGATGGCGGATACGGCCAGCGTCGCACATGCCGGATGCCGAAATGATCACCTTAGAGCTCTTATCCAGATTCAACGCCTTGGACTCTTCACTGGATTCGGTCAGCGTCAGGCCCGGGAAGGTAAACAGCGCACCGTTTTTGATGGCTTCAATGGCCTCTTCATCCAGATATCCGTGCAGATTACCGGAAAAGACTTTCGTCGCCTTATTGGCCAGCGGCGAGTCCACGACCACCTTGAAGTTCGGATCGTGCTTGACCAGCCCCGTCTCCTTCATTTCACGCATGAAGTAGAGCAATTCCTGCGTACGTCCCACCGCAAAGGAGGGAATGATCACATTGCCGCCCGCGCGGAAGGTCTCGTCAATGATCTCGGCCAGTGCTTCGGTATAGCTCTCCGGCGGCTCGTGGTTGCGGTCGCCGTATGTACTCTCGGTCACAATATAATCAGCCTGGGGATCCATGGGCTGGGGATCGCGAATGATGGGCTGATCCACATTGCCAAGGTCGCCGGAGAAGACGATCTTCTTCTCCACGTCCCCTTCTGTCAGCCACAGCTCAGCACAGGCGGATCCAAGCAGATGTCCGGCATCGGAGAAGCGCAGGCGCGCCCCCGGAAGAATTTCCAGCATCTCACCGTATTCACAGGGAATCAGCCGCTGGATGACATCTTCTACCTCGGCAACGGTGTACAGCGGCTCCACCGGCGGCTGGCCGGAGCGTTTGCCTTTCTGATTCTTCCACTCGGCATCCATCTCCTGGATGTGTGCGCTGTCCCGAAGCATGATGTCCATCAGCTCTGCTGTCAGCCTCGTGCAGTAGATGTCTCCGTGAAATCCCTGTTTCACCAGCAGAGGGATTCGCCCGGAATGGTCGATATGGGCGTGTGTGACAATGACTGCATCGATGTAATTGGCCGCAAAATCCAGCTGAGCGTTGTCCACTTCGTCCCGGCCCTGCTGCAGACCGCAGTCGATCAGAATCTTCTTCCCACCGACTTCCACGCAGTGACAGCTTCCGGTGACGGCCTTGGCGGCGCCAAAAAACGTAAGCTTCATGTCCTTCCCTCCTAATCTGCATATTATCCCACTTTTATAATACACCAAGCGTCTGTATGGTACAAGGAATTTTTTCATCTGTTTCTCCATCTCTGCGTTTGCTTGACTTTGCAGCGGGAACACCGTAAAATATTAGGTTAGAAACAAATGATAGAGGTACCTTTTTATGCCTATTTATCTTGATTATGCCGCCACCACCCCGGTCTGTCCCGAAGCCGCGCAGGCTGCTTACGAGGTACTGACCGGAAACTTTGGCAATCCCTCTTCCGGTTATGAACTGGGTCGTCAGGCTGCCGCCGCTCTGAAGAGCTGGCGCGCCGATGTGGCCTCTGCCGTTGGCTGCACCCCCGCAGAGCTGGTGTTCACTTCCTGCGGTACCGAGGGTGACAACTGGGCCCTGCGCGCCGCTGCCCGTGCCATGCGCCGCCGCGGCAACCACATCATCACCACTTCCGTGGAACACGCCGCTGTGCTGGAGACCGCCCGTTTTCTGGAGGACGAAGGTTTCCGTGTCACCTACCTGAACCCGGACAAGACCGGACACATCTCAGTGGACGACTTCCGCGCCGCACTGTGCAAGGAGACCATCGCCGTTTCCATGATGCTGGTCAACAACGAGACCGGAGCCATCTTCCCCGTGGCCCAGTGCGCCAAAGCCGCCAAGGCCTACAACAAGGATATTCTGTTCCACACCGATGCGGTTCAGGGTTTCTGCCACGTTCCCTTCACGCCCAAAAGCTTGGGGGTGGACATGCTGACGGTCAGCGGTCATAAAATCGGCGCTCCCAAGGGCATCGGCGCTCTGTATATCAAAAAAGAAATTCAGGGAAAGATCAAGCCGCTGTTGTTCGGCGGTCTGCAGGAGGACGGCCGGCGTCCCGGCACCGAGCCCACCGCGCAAATTGCTGCCTTTGCCGCCGCCTGCCGTGCCATGAAAGCGCAGGGTCAGGCTGCCATGGAACAGGCTCGCACCGTGAAGGAGTACGCCTTGTCACGCATGCAAAATCAAGTGCCCGGCTTGGTGGTCGTCTCCCCCGGCGACGCCCCTCATATCTGTGCAATTTCTCTGCCCGGATATCCCAGCCAAATGGTCATGAACGATCTGGACGGGCGGGGCATCTGCGTATCCAACGGCTCCGCCTGCCACAAAGGTAAGCCCAGCCACGTATTTGCCGCGCTGGGACTGCCGTCCGATGTGCTCAAAGGCGTTCTGCGTATTTCCTTCTCCCCGGCCAGCACGCGTGAAGAGGTGGATGCTTTGACGGATGCTCTTGCTAAAATTACGCAGGAACGCATGACAATTATGAAATGATAAGACAACCAACAACTGGAGGTTCACGTGTTTTCTTTCCTGAAGCAAGGTAAATCCTTTTATCGCAATTTGATCTCTCTTTGTATTCCCATTATTCTGCAAAATCTGGTCACCACATCTCTGGCTATGATCGACACCTTCATGGTCGGCATGCTGGGTGAAACCCCTCTGGCCGCGGTCACGCTGGCCAACCTGCCCATCTTCGTGGTGCAGTTTATTGTGTTCGGTATCCAGTCCGGTTCCGCCGTTCTGATCAGCCAGTACTGGGGACACCGTGACAGCGATTCCATCAACCGCGTCATCGGTGTCTCCGCCATGGTGGCCTGTGGCGCGGCCACCGTGTTTGCTCTTGCACTGTTCTTCTTCCCGACCCAGATCATGGGCCTTCTGACCAACGACACCACCCTGCGGGATATTGCCGCACAGTATGGCCGTATCGTTGGCTTCTCCTATATTTTTAACAGTCTGACCAGCGTGTACGTCGGCGCTTTGCGCAGCATGGAGAAACCGAAAGTCGGTCTGGCCATCTTCAGCTGCTCCATGCTGGCCAACACCATCCTGAATTGGATCTTTATCTTCGGCAAGCTGGGCGCTCCCGCCCTTGGTGTGGAAGGCGCAGCACTGGCCACCCTGCTCTCCCGTGTTCTGGAATTCGTGATCATGGTGGTTTACGCTGTGCGCAGCAAGGGTTTCCGTCTGCGCCCCGCCCTGCTGCTGCGCCCGGGGAAAGCCATGTGCCGCCGTTTTCTGAAGTACTCCACCCCTGTCGTTTTGAATGAAACCATGTGGGGTCTGGGCACCTCCCTGTATCCCACCATCATGGGCCACATGGACGGGAGCACGGAAATTCTGGCTGCCTATGCTGTGGCAGGCAACATCGACAAATTCTGCTGCGTCGGCGTATTTGCCGTGGCTGCAGCTGCCGCCGTCATCATCGGTCGTGAGATCGGCGCCGGACGCAGTGACAAGGTCTATAACGTGGGCAAGGCGCTTCTGGTGGTTTCTGTTATGCTGGGCGCCCTTGTGGGCATCGTCATGCTTCTGGCCACTTACTTTGTGATCGAGCCGTTCATTTATCCCATCTATCCGGCATTCCAGAATTGCCCCGGTGCGGCAGAAATCACGACTTTGATGCTGACCATCGTTGCCATTTTCCTTCCCATCCGTTCCTTCAACACCACCAGCATCGTGGGTGTGCTGCGCGGCGGCGGTGACGTCACCTTTACCGCTGCCATCGACATCTTACCCCTCTGGCTGATCGCCATCCCTCTGGCCGCCCTGACCGGTCTGGTGGCCGAGCTGGGCATCCTTTGGGTCTACTTGTCCATCGAAGCAGAGAACATCGTTAAATTCTTCCTGGGCATCTGGCGTTTCCGCTCCAGAAAGTGGATTCGCGACGTGACCCAAACCACATTGTAAAAGGAGCGCTTTCCCATGCAGCCTCTGCACATTACCGTTTTGATTGAAAACGAAACAAGCAGCGAGAAACTATGCTGTGAGCACGGTCTGTCCCTGTACCTGCGTTACGGTGAGTACAATATTCTTTTGGACGCCGGACAAACCGGAAGCTTTACCCGCAACACAGCTGCTCTGAATTGCCCTCTGGAGGGCCTTCACGCCGCAGTTCTCTCCCATGGTCACTACGATCACGCCGATGGTTTTCTGCCCCTTTTTGATACGAACAAAGCCATCAAAGTCTACGCCCGTCCCGCCGTGTTGGAGCCGCAGTACAGCGGCTCCCGATACATCGGCCTGAAGGCTGATTTGATCGGGCACTACGCCGACCGCTTCGACCTGTCTGACGAGCAGCGGGAGATTTTGCCCGGCGTTTGGCTGGTCCCCGATGCAGTCGAACATGAGCAGTCCCTGGTCGTAGAGACCGCAAAGGGTCTGGTGGTCATGAATTCCTGCTGCCATGCAGGCGGCGACAATATCGTGGCCGATATCCTGCAGCGTTTCCCCGGTCAGAAAGTCCATGCTCTGATCGGCGGTCTGCACCTGATGGGTCCGCAGGGCATTACCACCCTTGGCAAGCAGCCGGAAGAAGTACGCGCGCTGGCTCACCGTCTGATGGATGAACTGGACGTCACATACGTTTACACCGGCCACTGCACCGGCGCACCAGCCTGTAAGCTCCTTCAGGAAATTTCCACCGATACTTTCCGCATGATCCACACCGGCGACACACTGGAATTCTGATTTACGGGGCAGTGCGCATGCACTGCCCCAATTTACACATCTCTGCGCAAATAAACTTGACGGAATATATTGGGCGTGGGATAATAAAGATTAATAATTCGAAAGGAGGATTCTGTTATGGTTGGTTTGTTGATTCGACGTCTGATCCCGAACGGCTCGCAGCCGGAAGATACTGCGGTACGTGAGCGATGCGGTGTGGTGTCCGGCGGTATCGGCATCGCCCTGAACCTGCTGCTTTGTATCGGAAAATTCATCGCCGGCGTGATCTCCGGTTCCATCTCTGTTATGGCAGATGCTTTTAACAATCTGACCGATGCAGCCTCCTCTGTGGTCACCCTGATCGGATTCCGTCTGGCCGGGCAAAAACCGGATGACGAACACCCTTTCGGCCACGGTCGTATGGAATATTTGGCCGGGTTGATCATCTCCATGCTCATCCTGTTGGTTGGTTTCGAGCTGGGCAAGTCCTCGATTGAAAAAATCATCCACCCGGAAGAGGTCAGTTTCTCTGTCCTTTCTGCCGTTATTCTGATCATTTCCGTATGCATCAAGCTTTGGATGTGCTTCTTTAACCGCGCACTTTCCAAAAAAATCGGCTCCACAGCACTGGCTGCCACCGCAGCTGACTCTCTGTCCGACGCCATCGCCACCACGGTAGTTCTCATTGGTTTGATCGTCGGACACTTCACCGGCTTCCACATTGACGGCTGGCTGGGTATTGTCGTGACCGTATTTATTCTGCGCGCCGGCCTCGGTGCGGTCAAAGATACACTGGACCCTCTGCTGGGTCAGGCACCCGATCCCGCTCTGGTCAAAGATGTACAGGACACCGTCCTCTCCCACGACGAGATCGTGGGCATGCACGATCTCGTCATCCACGACTACGGCCCCGGACGGCGCATGCTCTCCCTCCACGCGGAGATTCCTGCCGATGCCGATATCATGGCCGCTCATGACGTGATCGACCATATCGAGCGCGAACTGAAGCGAAAATACGCCGTGGAAGCCGTCCTTCATATGGATCCCATCGTCGTGGGTGACGAATTCACTGACCGGATGCGGAGTTTGGTCGCACAAAAGGCGGCGGAAATTGATTCCTCCATCTCCATCCACGACTTCCGCATCACCAACGGCCCGCTGCACACCAACCTGATCTTCGACATGGTCGTCCCTCATAGCTGCATGCTGTCCAATGACCAGGTCAGGGCCCAAATCGCCGCCGCTATGAAAGCGGAAGACGAGCATTATTTCACCGTGGTGGAAATTGACCGTTCCTATGTCCTGTAATTCACAAAAAATTCACCCAATCCCCTCAAAAACGGCTATACTGAAGCTAAAATCTGATTTTTTAAGAGGTGAAATTCCATGGCACGTAAAGTTTTGATTGTGGAAGATGACACCAATATTGCCGAATTGCTCCATCTGTATTTGGAAAAGGAAGGATACGAGACTTCGGTAGCCTCCGACGGTGGAAAGGGTGTGGAACTGTTTCGCTCCTTCCAGCCCGATTTGGTCCTGTTGGATATTATGCTGCCTGTTATGGACGGCTGGTCGGTCTGCAAAAAGATTCGTGAAGAGAGCAAAACTCCCATCATCATGCTGACCGCCAAGGGCGAGACTATGGACAAGGTCTCCGGTCTGGAAATGGGTGCCGACGACTATATCGTCAAACCCTTTGAGATGAAGGAAGTTCTGGCCCGCATCCATGCCGTCCTGCGCCGTTTCGGCGAAGAGGAGAACGAAACCAAATGCCTGACCTTCGACAAGCTTTCCATCAATCTGGACTCCTACGAACTGATCGTGGACGGGAAACGCATCGATACGCCCCCCAAGGAGCTGGAATTGCTGTTCCACCTGGCATCCTCCCCCAACCGCGTGTTCACCCGCAACCAACTGCTGGATGAAGTGTGGGGCTTTGACTACTTCGGCGACTCCCGCACGGTGGATGTACACATCAAGCGTCTGCGCGAGAAGCTGGAAGGGGTCAGCGAAAGCTGGTGCCTGAAGACTGTCTGGGGCGTGGGCTACAAATTTGAGGTCACAGCTTCATGAAATCCATGTACAAACGTCAGTTTTTCCTGATGGCAAGCATGGTGCTTATTTCCTTTATTTTATTCGGCGGTGCCTTTGCGGCATTGTCATTGCGCTATACACTGCAGGAAAAACAAGAATCTTTGGAACGAAATGCCGGCTTTATTGCAGACTTTACCAGCACCGCGCTGACTCAGGGCATGACGGTGGAAAACAGCTATTTCCAGAGCTATGTTTCCTCGTTAAGTATGATCTCCGATGCCACGGTATTCATGGCTAATCCCGACGGAGAGGTGGTCTTTTCCTCCAATTCCGGCCTATTGGGTCAGTATGTCCCTGCCTCCACGATCAATCAGGTGATTTCCTCCGAACGCTACAACACTCTCAGCAGTCTGGGCGGCATGTTCCGGGACGTGCGTTATATAGCCGGCAAACCCATCACAGTGACACAAAACACGGTCGCCGGACCTGTAGAAACGGTTGCAGGTACGGTGTTTGTGGCTGCGGAAACCGCCAGTATCATGGAAATGTGGCGCAGCCTGGTTGTTATTTTTATCTTTACCGCTCTGGTCATCGTATTCATCGCCGCCATTCTCAGTTCGGTCACGTCCCTATATCAGACCAAACCTCTGAAAGAAATGGCCGCAGCTACCCGTAAATTTGCCCACGGCGAATTTGATACTCGCGTCAACACCTACGGACGCAAAGACGAGATCGGCGAGTTGGCCTCATCGTTCAATGCCATGGCGGAAGCTCTGGCCCAAAGCGACGCCCAGCGCAGCGAGTTTGTGGCCAATGTATCCCACGAGCTGAAAACCCCCATGACGACCATTGCCGGCTTTGCAGACGGTATTCTGGACGGAACGATTCCCCCGGAGCGTCAGGAAGAGGCTTTGCGCACTATCTCCGCAGAAACCCGCCGTCTGTCCAGACTGGTGCGCCGTATGCTCGATTTGTCCCGCCTTCAGTCGACAGAGAAAGTGACCACTCAGGAACCCTTCGACATCTGCGAAACCATGGCTCGTATTCTGGTCAGCCTGGAGACCAAGATCACCGCCAAAAATCTGGATGTCAACGCCGTTTTCCCGGAAGAGGCTCTGATGGTCTGGGGCGATTCCGACGCTATCACTCAGGTGGGCTACAACCTGATGGACAACGCGATTAAATTCTCTCATCCGGGCAGTTGTCTGGGCATCTCCATTACAACGAAAGGCAGCAAGGCCTACGTGTCCATCAGCGACGAAGGCGACATCATTCCGCCGGAAGAGTTGGCCTTGATTTTCGATCGTTTCCACAAAACCGACCATTCCCGCAGCGTGGACCGTGACGGCGTTGGCCTTGGTCTGTATATTGTCAAGACGATCCTGAATAATCACAAAGAGGATATTACAGTAAGCAGTCAGGATGGCTTGACGGAATTCACATTCACTCTGACCAAGGCATAATTCGGTCAGGGGATTGGAGGAACTATGCAGTTGGACTATTATCGCTCACCTTGTCCGGAAAATACACAGGTGTGCAGTGACAACCCCATATCCGATCATATCCCTCCCCCGCCGCCTTCGGAAAAAAAGCGACCACGCCGCAGGCGCGGGCGCATTGTTCTGGCTGCATTTCTGGTTTTGATCCTATTGGCCGCCGGAGCTCTGATCACTCTGCACGTGCTGCATCCAGATAACTGGAAGTTCTCCTGGACACAGCTGTTCCAACAAATTCCCGGGGTTGATTTTTCCTTCGGATATTCGGACGAATTTGATTTCCCATTTGACGATTCGGATCTTCCCTCTAATGATTTTATCCAACAGGAAACCGATAGCACTTCAGCCATTACGATCCCCCGGGCAGCGCTGGCCCCCGATGTACAGATGGAACTGTCCGCTCCTATGGAAGAAACTCTGAGTTTTCAGGAGATTTACGAAAAGACGATTCCTTCCATCGTTAGTATTCAGGCCTACAGTAACTACAGCAGTTCCGAAGGAACCGGCGTCATCATGACGGCAGATGGCTATGTGATTACCAACCACCATATTATTTCCGGCTGCTCCTATGCTGAGGTCGTTCTTTCCGACGGAAGCTATTATGAGGCCAAGCTGGTTGGCAGCGACGCGGAAAGCGACCTCGCAGTTCTGAAAGTGGATGCGTCCGGCCTGACCCCCGCGGAATTTGGAATTTCCGTTTCCCTTCGCGTAGGCGATGATGTGTTGGCCATCGGCAATCCCCTGGGTTCTGAACTGTTCGGAACCATGACGGAAGGCATCGTCTCCGCCATCAACCGCGATGTCAATGTGGACGGCTACACCATGACTCTGATTCAGACTACCGCCGCCCTGAATCCAGGCAACTCCGGTGGCGCGCTGATCAATACGTCCGGTCAGGTCATCGGCATCACCAACATGAAGATGATGTCCGATTACAACACCATTGAGGGCCTCGGCTTTGCCATCCCCACCGTCTGGGCCAAAGAGGTCGTTGACACTCTGCTGGCCGAGGGCAACATCACCGGCCGACCCACCATCGGCATTACCTGTTTCACGGTCTCTGAGGAAGGCGCATTCTATTACGGTCATGCCGGCGTATGCGTTGAAACCGTCACCGACGGTGGTCCGGCTGCAAAGGCCGGCGTTCAGCCCGGCGATATCATAATCGAGGCAAATGGCCAGACCATTACCAGTCTGGAGGACTTGACCGCTGTCCGCGATAAAGCAGGCATCGGAGGCGTTATGGAACTGACCATCTGGCGCAACAGAGAACTGGTGGAACTGTCGCTGACCCTGGTGGATCAATACGAACTGGATTAAAAAAGCACTGGCGGCCGCAAATGCGGCCGCCAGTGAATTTATTTTGATTTATTTGTCGTCTTCGATCAGGCCGTAGCCGCCATCGTTGCGCTTATACACCACAGCAAATACACCGTCGTTGTCCTCATTGCGGAACGCAAAGAAGGTGTGACCCACCAGGTTCATCTGGAGCACTGCTTCCTCACAAGTCATGGGCTTGATGGGGAACTTCTTGGTGCGAACGATGGAGATCTCCTCTTCCGGAGTATCGGGAACAAAGGAAGAAATCTCTGCCTCGTCTACGGAGCGGACAAATGCGTCCTTGCGCAGGCGCTTCTCCAAACGGGCTTTATTCTTACGCAGCTGGCGCTCGATGGAGGACACGGCTGCGTCAATGGATGCATACATATCGGAAGTGCGTTCCGATGCGCGGAAAATCATGCTGCCGGAGCGAACGGTGACCTCAACGCGATTGAGGTCCTTTTCGACACTGAAGACGATCGCGGCCTCTGCATCGTTATCAAAATAGCGATCTAATTTGCCAACCTTTTTCTCAGCATAAGCGTGGACGGCCTTGGGCAGATTGATCTTCTTGTTGGTGAACGTAAACTTCATATGTGTCAGCTCCTTTTCTTTGGATGTTGCTTGGACCTATGTCCACCTATATAATAGCACATTCGCACAAGTTTGTCATTAGTTTTTTGTCAGTTTTTGTGGTAAAATGATAAAAATTTTCATTAGCATGAGCCCATCAAGCAACAACAACGGCTCCCGGATTTTTGAAATCCGGAAGCCGTTTGTCATTTGATCAAATAGTCTTGGAAGCGTGGCGGGTCACGTGGCAGCCCAGATTCACCGCACAGGGCAAGCCAGCGATATGGGTGCCGTAGGGCAGAATGGCCACCGACAAAGCCGTTACATTGCCGCCCAAGCCCTGGGGACCGATTCCCAATGCGTTGATCCGCTCCAACACACGCTGTTCCATATCGGCATAGAACGGATCCTCGTTGTGCGAATTCAAATCCCGCAGCAGTGCACGCTTAGCCAATTGAGCTGCCACCTCGGATGTTCCTCCCAATCCGACGCCCACGATGACCGGCGGGCAAGGGTTGGAACCGGCCTGAGACACACAGTCTACGATGAAGTCTTCCACATCCTGCACGGTGGCGGAGGGATTGAACATCTTCAACTTGGTCATGTTCTCACTGCCAAATCCTTTGGGCGCAACAGTCAATGTCAACCGATCGCCTTCCACCAGCTGCAAATGGAGAATGGCAGGGGTATTGTTGTTGGTATTCACGCGGCGCAGAGGATCTCCTACCACGGAAAGGCGCAAATTGCCTTCCACGTAGCCGCGGGCCACGCCTTCGTTCACCGCATCAGCCAACAGGCCGCCGGTAATATGGCACTCCTGACCCAACTGCGCAAAGACGACCGCCATACCGGTATCCTGACAAATGGGAAGATCGCGCTCCCCCGCGAACGTGAAGTTTTCCTCCAAATCGCCCAGAATAGCCTGACCGACAGGCGATGTTTCCACACTTCGCGCACACCGGATGGCATCCTTCACATCGCCGGGCAACCGGCAGTTGGCCTGAATACACAGCTCCCGTACGGCTTCAACGATTTGGCTGTATTGAATCTCTCGCATTTGAATCACCTCAAATCACGCGTTTGCCATCAAGATATACCTGCTCCGGCCCGCAACTTCTCCAGTCAAAGGGATGGGTGGGGCAAATCACCAGATCGGCGTCTTTGCCGGGTGTGATGGAACCCACGCGCTCCTCGACCCCCAAAATCTTGGCCGCATTCAACGTGATGGCAGCCAGCGCTTCTTCTTCGCTCATGCCTCCCCGCACCGCCATAGCGGCACACAGGGGCAGATACTGAATGGGAGTTTCCGGATGATCGGTACAGATAGCCGTCATCGTAACCTGAGACAGGATCGCCGGGTTATCCAGCGTCATTCCGGCCAGTTCCGGCTTGGAGCGGTCAGTCAGACAGGGGCCGGTCACCACAGGAACCTGTTCCTGCTCCAACAGTTCCCGGATCAGATGCCCTTCGGTGGCGTGGATGATGACCGGCTTCAAATTGAATTCCTTGCAAATACGCAGCGCCGTGGCAATGTCATCGGCTCGATGAGCGTGAAAGTGAGCAGGCACCTCCCGGTTCAGCACAGGCAGAAGCGCCTCCAGCTTGGCATCATACTCTGGCCCTTCATCGTCCGGATCGGACTCGCTCACCTGCTTTTTCGCCTGATATTCCGAGGCCTTAAACAAGATCTCGCGGATCATGGCAGCGGTGGCCATGCGGGTCACCGGGCCTTCCTTGCGGTCGTTGTAGACCGACTTGGGGTTTTCACCCAGCGCAAACTTCATGCAGGCAGGCGCAGCAAGAATCATCTCGTCCACCCAGCGGCCTGCGGTCTTGAGAATGACGCCCTGACCGCTGACCGGATTGGCGCTGCCGGGGCTGGTCAGCACGGTGGTCACACCGGCGGCACGAGCCTCGGAAAAATAACGGTCCAGCGGGTTGACCGCATCCAGTGCTCGCAGATGGGGGGTCACCGGATCGGTAGCCTCGTTCCCGTCCTCCGCTTCAAACCCCAGGGCATTGCCAAACAGGCCCAAATGGCAGTGGGCATCAATAAAGCCGGGACAGACATGAGCCCCGTTCAAATCATGTACTTCCCCGACCCAGTCAGCCGGAAGCTGATCCATAGGACCAACCGCCATGATTTTCCCTTCAGAAAAGGCCACAAAGCCGTGGGGAATGTCCGGTGCATCCACCGGATGGATCACTCCGTTCGTCAGCAACATCATAATGTGCTCCCTTCGACAAAACAAGTAGTTGACATATTTTGGAAATTACGTTATAATCAAACTGCAATTGCCGCAGAAGTCTTTGCTTCCCGGCGATTCGTTCCATTCCTATCTCCCGCACATATACTTTGGGCGCCTTCCGGTTGGAAGGCGCCCCTTTTTTATTATGTAGATTACTTGCGGCCACCGCGACGGCTGGTACGCCGCTCGGCAGTACGCAGTTCAGACAGCTTGCTGTCGGATGCTGCCATAAACTGCTTGAGACGATCTTCAAACGAAGTCGGCTCCTTAGGTGCGGCGGGAGTATAGCTGCGCTCACGATTGTTGTTCTGCTGACGGGGAGCAGGACGAGGAGCAGCAGGACGGGGAGGCGGTTCCGTCGCCTTCTTGATTGAGAGGTTAATACGGCCGGCATCATCGATTCCGATGACTTTGACCTTTACCTGATCCCCCTCATTGAGATGATCATGTACATCATTAACATAGGAATAGGCAATCTCAGAAATATGTACCAAACCGGACTTGCCCTCCGGCAGGGTCACAAAAGCGCCAAATTTTGTAATACCGGAAACCTTTCCCTCAACAATCGAACCAACACCGAACTCCATAAAGACCGAAATATCCTCCTTAGTTTATACGAACGGAAGGGCGGATCAATCGCCCATGCTGTAAAAAATAATCTCACCCTGCTTGACCAAACCCAATCGATTACGGGCTACCTCTTCAACTCGGTCGAGATCGTCGCTGTGCTCAATGGCTTCGGCCAAATCAGTATTGATTTGAGTCTGTTCGGCTACCTGGCGTGCCAGACTCGCTCTCTCCACCTGGGCCTGCTCCACTTGGCTGTTGAGCTCCAGCAGTGAAATGGCCACTACGATCAGGAGGGCCAGAATTACGATTTTTGTTAACAGTCCGGCTCTTGCTACGCGCATGGCATTCACCTACTTCCCTACGGACAGCCCCAAATTGGGGCACACCTTCCATTCTCTTGAATTCGGCTTCTATTTTAACCCATTTCCTTCGATAAAGGAAGACATTTTTGAAAAATTTTTGAAATTTTTTCACCGCGCGGCCTATCAAACGCAGTGGGAGCAAAAGCACCCCGACCAAAGCCCTCACCACATCCGCCAAAATATTTCCCAGAGAGAGCACCCAAGTGCTCAACCCAAGGAAATATGCCACTGCTCCCCCAAGCAATGCCAGCAGCACGTAAATCCGCACTTCCCCACCGGTGGCCGAAATCGAGAACAGAAACAGCACCACGGTGACGGTAACCCAAAACAGCAGGTCGAGAATTGAGCCAAGCAGCGGCAGCCGGAGTCTTCGCCGCAGCAGACGCAGCAAATCATACAAAAAACCAACTCCAAATCCCAGCACCACCGCTCCGGCAAGGGCCGCTGCCTGCTCCGCAATGGAGACCGTCATCTCAGCGCAGCAGGCGAGCCAGGAAACCGCCCTTCTCCCGGCCGTCATCCTCGTAGGTAATGGAATCCACCGTTCCCTCCACCTTCAGATCGCCTCCGTCCAGACTGAGTTTTTCAATGTGCAGAGCTTCACCTCGTACCACCAGCGTCCCCTTTACCGTGACCATAACGATGGTGTTTTCATCGAAGCTCTCTACTTCTTCCACACCGGAAACCATCAGGCTGCTGCGGCCTTCCAAAACGACATGATGGGGCATCATTTTCTCTTCATAAGCCATATCAAGTCCTCCTTGCTGTACAGTTTGTACCACTATATGGTTTCAGAGGCTTGTTTATGCCTTGTTGCTGTCTCCCGGTTTTACAAATTTCACATTCCGTGATATACTGGGACAAACAACACTTTGAAGGTGATTTCAATGACCCGTGACCGTGTTTTGGCTCTGCTGAAAGAGAGCGGAAATGCCTATTGTTCCGGCGCAAAAATGAGCCGGATTCTCGGTTTGTCCCGTGCCGCCGTTTGGAAGGCCATCGAGGGCCTGCGTCAGGACGGATATGCCATCACTTCCATACCCAACCGCGGATACCGGCTGGAAGGCTCCCCCGACCGCCTGTCTTCCGGGGAACTGGCCGGAGCGCTGAGCGGCTGCACCATCGGTTCAAACCTGATCTGCCTGGACTGCATCGACTCCACGAACAACTACGCCAAGAAACTGGCCGAGGGCGATGCACCCCATGGCACCGTGATTCTGACCGAACAGCAGACCGGAGGGCGCGGCCGGCAGGGAAAAAGCTTCTCCTCCCCCGCAGGAAAAGGTCTGTACCTCTCGGTTCTTCTGCGTCCTGACCTGCCTCCCATGGAGGTGGTAAACCTGACCGCATGGACTGCCGTTGCCGTCTGCGACGCGATTGAAGAGGTTATCGGAGAGCGCCCCGGTATTAAATGGACCAACGACATCATTCTCCACAACAAAAAGCTCTGCGGCATCCTGACGGAAATGGGTCTGGAAGCCGAGAGCGGTCAGCTGCAGTATGTGGTGGCAGGCATCGGTATCAATGTCTCCCAGACCGAAGAGGACTGGGGCGAGGAGCTCTCCCCCATCGCCATCTCGCTGGAGCAGGCACTGGGCCGCAGCGTCCGACGGGCTGATCTGGCCGCGGCCGTGATTCGCTGTCTGGACCGCATGGTGCAAGACTTTCCCGAGAAGAAAGAAGAATATCTGGCTCGTTATCGGGCTGATTGTGTCACCATCGGCCACGAAGTACGTCTTGTCCAAAAAGGAACCTCCCGTACCGCCTTTGCGGAAACCATTGATGATGAGTTCGCTTTGGTCGTACGCTGGCCTGACGGCGCACAGGAAGCCATTACGGCAGGCGATGTCTCCGTACGCGGCCTTCTGGGGTACGTTTGACCGCAAACCATTTGACAATTTCATCTTCCGTGATATAATACATGTAAACACAGGTGTCAAGACACCTTGTTGGATTTCTGTATCACGGAGGCACATTATGAACCGCGATAATAAAGTTCTGCATCTTGCCATGTCCGCTCTGCTGGTGGCCATCGGCATCCTGATTCCCCTGGTTTCCCCAATCAAGATCCCTCTGGGTCCCGCCGGCTCCTTTACCCTGGCTTCCCACGTGGCGATCTTTCTGTCCATGTTTATCTCACCGCTGACCGCAGTGGCTGTTTCTCTGGGTACTGCGATTGGCTTTTTGATCGCCTCTCCCTTCCCCATCGCTCTGCGTGCTCTGACCCATCTGGTTTGGGCGGCGCTGGGCGCGTTTTGGCTGAAGAAACACCCTGACATTCTGTACCGACCGGTTGCCAGCACCGTATTCTGCGTGACCGTCGCCATTGTCCACGCCGCACTGGAGACTGTCGCCATCATGGCGCTGTTTTTCCAGGGTACTGTAACCGGCGACGGCGGTCTATGGCTGGTCGTGTTTCTGCCTGTGGGCGTGGTGACCCTGATCCACTCCTCGGTGGACTACATTGTGGCGTTGCTGGTCTGGCGCCCCATCCGCAAACTGAAGAGCGTGCGCGCCATCGCCGCTGTACATTAATTCAAAAACTCCTGTCCGATTCACTCATGGAAACCGGACAGGAGTTTTATCATATATTCTGAAAGAAATTTCGAATGGCCGTCTCATCGGCATGGACGCTTCCCTGGGCAAAGTTCGGCTTGCCGCCTCCTCTGCCATTCAGTGCAGCATTCATATCCTTGACCAGCGCGCGTACATCGCCCTCGCGCACACCCACAGCATACTTGTACACTCCATTGCCGCCGGCAAATACCGCACAGCGACCGCCGCAGGTATTCAGCACGGCATCACAGAGCTTGCGCACCGAGTCGGGAGACATATCCCCTTCCATCAAGAGCACATCGCCTGCTCCCGCATGAGCTTCCGCCTTGCGCAGGAAGTCACCTTCTTCCAGCGAAGCTACACGGCCGCGGACCTCGTACAGTTCCTTCTGCAGCCGCTCGACCGCAAGGGCCGTTTCAAAGGGCTTTGCGGACAATGTCCGGGAAATTTTCGTGTTCTGCTCCAACAGTCCGGACAGATAATTCAACGCACGGCCGCCGCAGACCATCTCGATGCGCACGCCCTCCCGGAACTTCTGGCAGCTGAGCAGTTTCACAAAGCCGACCTGACCGGAGGAGTTCACATGGGTTCCGCAGCAGGCACAGCAGTCGGCGCCGGGAAAAGCCACTAAACGCACCTCGCCGGGAATAAATTTTTTGCTGCGGTATTCTGCTTGCTCCAGCGCCTCACCGCTGAGGAACTGAATATGGATCGCGGTATCTCCCCAGATAAAGGCGTTGGCAGCCGCTTCGATTTCCCTCAGATCCTCCGGCGGAATGTCGGCATTGAAATCGATGGTTACCACATCGTGGCCCATATGGAAGCCAACATTATCGCAGTGATAGCGACTGCAGATGATGCCACTGACAATATGTTCGCCGCTGTGCTGCTGCATGTGGTCAAAGCGGCGCTCCCAGTCGATGTGTCCGGCAACCGTTTCGCCCACCGGCAGTGCCCTGTCGCAGGAGTGAATGATCACGCCGTCCTTTTCTCTGGTATCCGTCACCACTGCATCGTTCAGCATTCCGTGGTCGGCAGGCTGTCCGCCTCCCTCCGGGTAAAAGGCGGTGCGATCCAGCGTAACCGCCCAACCGCTTTTCCCTTCCTCGCAGGACATTACTTTGGCTGTAAACTCCTTTTGGAAGGGATCGTTGTAATAAAGCTTCTCCGTCATGGTTTCTCCTTCGTACTTATGCTCTCTCCAGCACTCCGGTCAGCGCGTTCAGACTGTATACGCCGGTATCCGTTGTCACCCTCCAAACAGGAATCAGGCGAATGGTTTCTGTGGCCGATGTCATCAAATATCCGGGCTCCATGGTTGTGATTTCGTTACAAATGTCGCCCAAATCATTGATTCCATTCAGAATTCGCATCAGCGCAGTCGGCGCTGAGATCAGTTCACTCATATCGTTTCCGGACTGGGGTGTACCCATCAACCGCAAACCGGATATGGACTGGAGACTGCCGTTTTCATATTCCAAAGTAATCGTGCAGGAATGAATCGGCGTATTCTGCCAGGTCTGATGATAGGTCAGCACAACGCGGTTTTCAACCTCTTCCCGGGAATCAAGCTCAGCCGTCAGCGCGGCTTCTTTCAGCAGTGCCGCTGCGTGTTCCTCTTCCCCGCCGATTTTTTGTACGCTTCTCGTGCCGGTCAGAAATGTGACGCTGAAGTTTCCGTTGCTTCTGAACTCGGCAGACCCCAACGAGCTTTCGTAGGCATATCGTCCGCCGCCCAGTTCGGAAACATCACAGGCCCCCAGCAATACCTCTGCCAGCGTTTTCTCCGTTTCCAAATCACGCTCTACCGTTAACACATCCAATTCCATCTCATCCGGAATGCGCTCGCGATCCACTTGGATTCCGTTGTTTTCCAATACGCTTACCGCATTGTCCAGCGCCTGCTTTTGATACCGGGCCGCATCGCGTTCCTGGATCAAAACTATGCTCACCATAAAAAGGTTGGCCAGCAGAAGAATCAGAATAATAATGTTTTTCAGTTTCGGCCATTCCACTCCGGCCACCTCCTTTTTCATTTATGTTAGTTGGCGACCCAACCGGCGCTGAGCTGCTCCGCGCCCAAATCCTCATAAAGAAGAATCAGTTCTTTCCCGTCTGCCTTCATGGATTTCATCGCAGCAGCCGCCTGCACAACAGGAAGCACCAAAGAGGTCTCCCCTGTGTCCGTATAGCAGCGCAGATAAAGCGAAAAATCTTTGATGGCCCCATTGCTCACGACAAAGCGAGCTGCGGCATAGCCTTCCGGCAGCTTGACCGGCACACCATTCAGACAATACTGAAATACGATTTCGGTTTGCTCCGCCGTTTCGTTGATTTCCGCCAGACATAGTTTTGCCTGACCGCACCAGGTGCCAACCGTGGCTTCCGCCAATGTCTGCACGTACTCCAAGGAAGCTTCTATACTGTCTCCGGAAACCGAGAAACGAAACTCTGAATCACCGATGGTATGGAACGTAACTATACCGTCTTCCGACAGTCGAAGAGAATCATTTCCCTCCACCACCTGTCCGCCCGTAACCGGACTGAGCGCAGAGCTCTGGGAATGGAACGACAGCTCAGAAAGCAGGTCTTCCAACGTGGTTGCATCGTCCAGCAACGGGTTGCTCACCGTGTAAATGGCGGGCTCCGGGGTGGCAGTCAGAAGCGTGTACGGCTCCAGTGACTCCATGCCCTCCACCTCAAATGCAAACTGCGCACCATTGGGCGACCAGTCTTCCACTGCCATATCCAAATGGACGTCCTGCGACAAAGTGGTTGCACAGGCATAATACGTGCCGTTTTCCCCATCAATATAGTATAGCGACACTCCGCCTTCTCCATCTGCAGCCAGACAGATTTGTCTGGCCGATCCCGTTAAGGCAAGCTCACCCGAGTCCTCCCCCAACCAGCCGGCCAGAATATTCAGCGGCACCGGGTAATAAAAATCCATGTAAATACCGGTGCGGCACAGCGCTTTCTGCCACACCTGCTCCGAAGCTCTCTCCGGTGCGGTCGCACTGCTCAGTGCCTCTGCAAACAAAATCGAAAGTTTCGAATAGTCGGCATCCACCGCATCCTGATCATATTGCACTGCGTAGCGCAGTCCATCGCGGTAGACCGCCAGCCGCAGGGGATTGACCTTGACCGACGAATCCCGATCCAATGTCGCACTGGTACTTTCTTCCGGACTGCTCGACAGCAGAGATTTCACACTGTCCTCCACTTTATCGGAAAGCTGGGTGCGCCCCACCAAATAGATCAGCGACAACACCAACAAAGGAATCAGCAGACTCTTCCCAAACTCGATCACCCGAAACCGACGCTTATCCTTCATGGTCCGGGCCCTCCACGGTCAGCTCCATCCGGATGGTCGTACCGGGGCCGTCCCGATCCACCAGGGCCAAACTACCCTTATGCCGATCCATGATCTCTTTGGCAATGGAAAGTCCCAGGCCGGTACCGCCCGACTGGCGGGAACGCGCCTTGTCGACGCGGTAGAAACGCTCAAACACGCGGGCACGATCCTCGGCTGGAATGCCGATGCCATTGTCCGCCACTTCCATCCAGACCCGATCGCCCGACTGTCCTGCAGAAATAGCGATCCGGCCGCCGTCCGGTGTGTACTTGATCGCGTTGGAAACGACATTCATCATGACCTGAAGCACACGCTCCCGG
The DNA here is from genome assembly GCA_964509595.1 of uncultured Oscillospiraceae bacterium. Lineage (GTDB taxonomy): Bacteria > Bacillota > Clostridia > Oscillospirales > Oscillospiraceae > JAJPXI01. The sequence goes on along the minus strand of CAZDXX010000002.1, from coordinate 8,932 downwards.
TCTGCCCGAATTTCAGGCAGGTCCTCGGGCACATCCAGCACCACTTCATGCTGATGGCGCTGCGCCTCCAAAATCACGGCATTGTACATATCCTGCACCGCTCCGCCAAAGGGGAACTGTGTCATCTTCAGCTCGCTGCGGCCCGAATCGAACCGGGACAGGGTCAACAGATCCTGTACGATATGGGTCATGCGGTCACTTTCGTTCAGGATAACGCCAAGGAAATTGCGCTCCATTTCAGGCGGCAGCTGTCCGGCATTATCCGACAGGGTTTCGGCATAAGAGCGGATATTGGTCAGCGGCGTACGCAATTCGTGAGATACATTGGCCACAAATTCTTTGCGCTGTTCCTCCACCTTGTGCTGCTCCGTCACGTCACGCAGCACGACCAGGGCACCGCCCTGGCTCTCACTGGAGAAGGGAGCCAACAGCAATGCCAGCGTACGACCGCGCACTTCCCGTTCTCCTTCAATGTAACCACCGGAAGGAGCCGACATGACCTCAAACAGAGGTGCAATTTCTCCAAACAGCGGGTCGTACTCGGAATCGGAGTCCAGCCTGATCTGCAGCATCCGCTCGGCAGCAGGGTTGGCATGGATCAACTGTCCGTCACGAGCAAATGCCACCACGCCGTCCGTCATATGCAGGAACAGGGTACTCAGCTTGTTGCGCTCGTTCTCCACCGCATCCAGCGTATCCTTCAGCTGCTGTGCCATGTCGTTAAAGGCGCTGGTCAGAATACCGATCTCGTCACGGGAAGACACGCTGATCTTTCGCGAGAAGTCACCGTCAGCCACGCGCTCAGCCGCGTCGGTCAGGCGCTCAATGGGTGTGATCATGGTCTTGGCAAGCAGGAACGAAAGCAGAACCGAAATAACCAAACCGAAAACCAGAGATTCCAAAATCAGCGTAAACAGTTCGCTGTTCAGGTTTTCCACCGTTTCACGGTTATCCAGAATATAGATCACGTAAGCGTTTTCCCCACGGGTGATCGGAATGGCAACATCCATGTAGCTGGCCGTGGGGTCTCCGTCATAGCCTTCCTGTCCATTCAGCGCCGCCGTCAGATTAGACGTATACGTCAGGGTTGCTCCGCCCTCCGGATCTGAGCCGGCCAAAAACTCGCCGGTCCCGCTCAGGATATAGTAATTGCGGTTGCGGGCATCCACACCCAGCGCACCCATGTAAGACTGGAGCACCTTGTGAAGTGCTTCCGCACCATCCGTTTCCTCTTCTTCCGGTGTCACCAGATTTCGGGCAAACTCCCGGTCGGAAAAAACGGTCTGCATCTGGCTGTAGAATTCATCCACATAAAACCGCGAGACCGAATTGGTCAAAAAGGCACCCACCACCGTCATCAGGGAAACGATGAGCAGCGTCATGATCAGCACCAGTTTCATATGCAAACTGCGAAACAAGGCGGGCCGCCTCCTTTCTGCCCCACCTGATGCCTGGCATCAGTCGGGGGCTCCATAATATTTGACGTCCTCGGGACAAGTGAATTGCCCCTGCGGAAATGCGCTTGCGCGCACTTGACACGCCACTCGGCGCGGGGGGCATTCGCCCCAGATCAAGCGTTGAATAAGTACCCCAAACCTCGACGGGTCACAATGAAAGTGGGCGAGGCCGGATCATCTTCCAGCTTCTCACGCAAGCGGCGCACCGCCACGTCTACCGCGCGCACATCGCCCACATAGCCGTCGTAATTCCAAACGTGCTCCATCAGCGCCTCGCGGGAGAACACCTTGCCGGGCTGGCTGGCCAAAAACTTGATCAGCTCATACTCACGCTGGCTCAGTTCCAGCGCCTTGCCGTCTTTATACACGATCAGCAGATCGGTATCCACCACCACACGGCCCAGATCCAGCTTGTTGCCGGCTTTTGCAGGCATCTCCACAGCGGCGACCATATCGCTGCGGCGGATATTGGCCTTGACGCGAGCCAGCAGTTCGCGCATGGAAAAAGGCTTCGTAATATAGTCATCGGCGCCCAGTTCCAGCCCCAGGACCTTGTCAGTCTCTTCTTCGCGAGCAGTCAGCATGATGACCGGGGTAGTCCTTCCCTTCTCACGCAGGCTTCGGCACACATCAAACCCGTTCATCTCCGGCAGCATCAGATCCAGCAGAATCAAATCGGGATCCTGCTCCAGCGCCAGCTGAAGGCCGGTTTTGCCGTCCATGGCCTCTATGGTGTCATACCCCTCCCGGCTCAGATTAAAGCTGAGGATATCAACGATATTCTTTTCATCTTCCACAATCAGGACGCGCTTGCTCATAGGGCAAACCTCCATTTCTCACATTTCACAACACATTACTTATTCAACAACACGCTTGCTTTCAGCACAGCGGCAACGGTTTTTGCATCTTTGATGGTGCCGTCCATAACTTGTGCAAACAGCTCTTCAAAGGGTACGCGGATGATTTCCAGAAACTCATCCTCATCGGGGTCACACACACCATAAGTCAGGTCTTTGGCCAGATAGAGGTACAACACCTCGGTACAGAACCCGGGCGATGCGTAAATGTGACCCATATCGATCAGCTCGCCCACCTGAGCGCCGATCTCCTCATGCAGCTCACGCAGAATCCCTTCTCTGGGGTCCTCTCCTTTATCCAGCTTTCCGGCCGGAATCTCGGTCAGTACCTGAGAAAAGGGATATCGGTACTGCCGCACCACGGTCACGGTACCGTCCTCGTTCAGAGGAAGGGCCGCCACTCCGCCAGGGTGAACCACCACTTCGCGCTTGGCAATCCGCCCGTTGGGCAGCTGCGCTTTATCCAGGCTTACATCAACAATAACGCCTTCATAGGGCACCGTGTGCTCTACCATGCGCTCGGTCAGTTCCATTCCGGTATCCACCTTTCCGTTTCTTAATTAATTATTGTACCATAAATCCGCGCCGATGCCAACTATTACAACTATGAAATCCCCTGTGTTTTCGTTATAATGGGGCAGATGTAAAGGAGGTCGCCTATGACCATTCAACCGATCAGTGCCGCCAGTGCGGCTCTTTATTTTACTTTGGCCGACTTGCAGAAGCGTGGCTTTCACCCCGATGAATTAACGGACGAGCAAATCCTTCTGCTGGCACAGCAGGCTTTGAATCAGGGCAAACTGGCTTTGGATGCCCCATTGGAAATCGAAACATACCCCGACAAGCACGGACTCCTGATTTTTGTCCGCGCAACCGCACCCCAGGAAACGATTTGGGCCTTTGATGACTTTGAAACCCTTCTGACGGCAGCGCATGCCCTCGGCGAGGGAGATCCCCTCGGCTCTTTGTACCAATGGAACAACCGATATTGGCTGGTCCTCACACGATCCGATTCGCAGGTCAATGCCCGTCTGTCGGAGTTCAGCTCCCCAGAGTCACAAGATCCCTACATACACGCCAGACTGACCGAATACGGCACACATCTTCTGTCAGGACGTGTATTTTCCACTCTGCGAACACATTTTTGAAAAACAAATGGGAACTGCGGCAGATCAGATCAGGCAGTTCCCATTTGCTTTTCTAAATTTTTTTGTCGATCACCTTAAACTGCGTCCATTTTCCGCTGAGATAGCGGCCGCTGAATATGATGGATCGCACGGTCCAGTCCACCAGGAAGCCGATCCAGATACCGATCAGGCCCACGTCCATTACGCGGCACAGGACCCAGGTCAGGCCCACGCGGCAAACCCACATGGACACCGTGGAAACGATCATGCCGAACTTCACATCCCCGGCTGCACGCAGTCCGTTGATGGGCAGGAAGGACAGCGGCCACAGGATGGGCTTCAGAATACTGATAAACAACAGCACCTGAATGGTCAGTTCGGTCTCTTCCGCAGTCAAACCGGTCAGCTTCGTCACCGGGCCGGCCAGGGCAAAGATGGTCCAGTTGACCACCAGCAGAACAAGAGCACCCCAGAGGGTCAGTTTTTTGATGTTCTTCTTTGCTTCGTCCACCCGTCCTGCACCCATACACTGACCTACCACGGTCATCATACCGGTGCCGATGGCGGTGGAGGGCATGGAACCCATATACTCCAGCACCGTAATGATGGAGTTGGCTGCAATGGCAGCCGTGCCCAGCGTAGAAACGGTGCTCTGCACCATGAGCTTGCCGAACTGGAACATGGCATTTTCAATGCCGGTGGGAAGGCCAATGCTAAGCACCAGCCAGATGAAATGCCACTCCGGACGCAGCTGCGTCAGCCGTCCCATATCGATCTGTTGGCCCGGACGGAACTGGAAGATCAGAATTACGACTGCCGCAACAATGAACGAGACCAGCGTGGCGATGGCTGCGCCGGCCACGCCCATGTCGAACACGAACATCAAAACAGCATTACCGATCACATTCAGCGCATTGGAGCACACCGAAACGATCATGGGCAGACGGGTGTTGCCCGATGAGCGGTAAATGGCCGCGCTGGCGTTGAACACCGCAATAAACGGATAGGTCAGGGCAGTGTACAGGAAATAAATTTCCGCCGCCTGCATAACATCGGCCTCGACCGTGCCGAAAATCAGGCGCAGGATCCCCTTTCGGAAGAACAGGCAGACTGCGCCCACCAGAATACCCAACGTGACCGCGGTCAACAGCACCTGACGAGCCGCTTTTTCCGCATTCCCCTTGTCCTTTCTGCCCAAATACTGAGCACAGACAATGGCGCCGCCGGTGGCAAGGGAGCTGAACAGGAACAACACCAGTTTGTTGATGGAATCTACCAGAGAGACGCCCGAAACCGCAGCGGAACCCACATTGGACACCATCATGGTATCCACGGTACCAACCAGTGAAGTCAAAAGCTGCTCCAGCATAATGGGAATCAACAGCTTCCATAAACTTTTGTTGGAAAACACACGCGTCCCTCCTTTCCTGAACTGCCGGAAATGCAATGTATTTTCGGCAAAAAATAGCACCTTGCTGCAACGTACTCGCTCCGCTCGCACATTTGCAAGGTGAGACGTATTTTCTCCGGCGCACATGTCGCCGGAGAAAATGAATTTGATCATTTCCGTGTCCGCAGGCACGAACTCCAACGAGTTTTTTCGGCAAATACAGGTTAGATTGTACTACTGTTCCTTATGAAATTCAAGAATTTTCCTCTCACCCATCCTCTTGCATCGCAATAAGATAGTACGGGAACCTGCGTTTCCCTCATCTCAATCATTTAATAGGAGCGAGTGAATATGCTTGAATTTCTCGCGCTTGACTGCCTTCCGGAAGGTCAAAGCGCGTACGTAACGGAAATGTACAATGAACCCTCCATGCACCGCAGACTTACCGATTTGGGCCTGATCCCCGGCACACAGATCACCTGTCTGGGCCGCAGTCCGGCCGGGGACCCGACCGCCTATCTGATTCGCGGCGCGGTGATCGCCCTGCGAAATCGGGATGCCGCGCAAATCCGGGTGGAACCGGTCCACGCTCCCCTCGTTGCTGTCGCGGCGGAAACCCCGGCTTGAGGGTTTTGCCATGGGGCTGACAAACACCTCCACCGGGACAGGGGCGACCGACCGGGGACTGCACATCACAAAAGAGCGTGAGAATGATTTCGTGGTGGCGTTGGCCGGCAACCCGAATGTGGGCAAATCCACCCTGTTCAACGCCCTGACCGGTCTGCGGCAGCATACGGGAAACTGGCCCGGGAAAACCGTCTCCTGCGCCCAAGGCCGCACCATACACGCCGGACGCGGATACGTTCTGGTGGATCTGCCGGGCACCTATTCCCTGACTGCACACTCGGAAGAGGAAACCGTTGCCCGGGACTTTCTCTGCTCCGGTGAAGCCGATTGTGTCGTTGTGGTGTGCGACGCTGCCTGTCTGGAACGCAATCTGATTCTGGTCCTTCAAGTACTGGAACTGACATCACGTGCAGTGGTCTGCGTCAACCTGCTGGATGAAGCGGAAAAACGCGGCATCCATGTGGATTTGGAAACGCTGTCCGAACAGCTGAACACTCCGGTGGTGGGTACGGTTGCCGGACAAGGCCGCGGGCTGGGACAGTTGATGGCAGCAGTGGAGAGTGTCAGTTCCACATCCACCGCCGCAGACCGAAAGCCACTTCCTGCACGCACCGAAGAACATCGTGTAAAGCAAGCCGAACAGATTGCCCGCACCGTCATCCGCGGCGATCACGCGGAGGTCAGAAACCGAGACCGGAAGCTGGACCGCATCCTGACCAGCCGGCGTACGGGCATCCCGGTCATGCTGGCACTTCTGGCACTGGTACTCTGGCTGACCATCGCCGGCGCCAATGTTCCGTCCGAACTGCTCGCTCAAGGACTGTTCTGGATTCAGGATCGGTTAAGCGATTTGTTTACTTATCTCAACGCTCCCGACTGGCTCCACGGAGCGCTGGTTCTGGGTGTGTACCGCGTGCTGGCCTGGGTGGTCAGCGTCATGCTGCCTCCCATGGCCATCTTCTTCCCCATGTTCACATTGCTGGAAGATTTCGGTTATCTGCCAAGGGTCGCCTTTGTTCTGGATCACGCCTTTCAAAAAGCACGCGCCTGCGGCAAACAGGCGCTGAGTATGTGTATGGGCTTCGGCTGCAACGCCGCCGGCGTGGTAGGCTGCCGGATCATTGATTCGCCCCGGGAGCGGCTGATCGCCATTTTGACCAATAGTTTCGTCCCATGCAACGGACGATTTCCAACCCTGATTGCCCTGATCACCATGTTTTTTGTGGGCACCGGCGGCGGCTTGCTGCGCTCCCTGTCGGCAGCGCTCATCCTGACTCTTGTGATTCTTCTGGGCGTCTTTATGACCTTTTGGATATCCCGGCTGCTGTCGGGCACACTATTGAAAGGCATCCCTTCCTCATTTACTCTGGAACTGCCTTCTTACCGCAAACCACGCATCGGGCAGGTGATCGTACGCTCGGTGCTGGACCGTACTCTGTTCGTACTGGGGCGCGCGGCCGTTGTTGCCGCTCCAGCCGGTCTGATCATCTGGCTGTTTGCCAACATCCAGATCGGCGGTGTCAGTATTCTGGCGCACTGCACCGGCTTTCTGGATCCTTTTGCGCAGTTGTTCGGGCTGGATGGCGTTATTCTGATGGCCTTTCTTCTGGGATTCCCGGCTAACGAAATCGTAATTCCCATCATGCTCATGGCCTACTTGTCCACCGGTACCCTGCTGGAAATGAATGATTTGAGTGCGTTACATGACCTGCTCACTGAAAACGGCTGGACATGGGTCACCGCAGTGTGCACTATGCTGTTCTCCCTGTTTCATTGGCCCTGCTCGACTACATGCATGACCATCTGGAAAGAGACCAAACGTGTCAAGTGGACTGCATTGTCAGTCCTTATCCCCACAGCCGTTGGCCTGATTGCCTGCTTTTTTGTTTCTACGATTGCACGCCTGCTGGGTTTTTATTGACTTTTTTCTGCAAACCCAATACACTGAAAGCACGAAAGAAAACAGGAAGTGAAAGTCTTGGTCGATATCATCGTGATCGGCGCGGGCCCCGCCGGCCTGTCTGCCGCCATCAATGCCCGCGCCCGTGGGAAGAGTGTACTGGTCGTCAGCAATCCCATTGAAGAGAATCCGCTGTATAAGGCACCTGTGATCGACAACTACCCCGGCCTGCCCGGTATCAGCGGTGCTCAGCTGCTCCACACGCTGAAAGAACACGCGAAAGCATGCGGCGTGCAGTTCCGCGCAGGCCGTGTCCTCAATGCCATGCCCATGGAAAACCGCTATTTTGTCAGCATTGGCAGCGATTTTGAAGATGCCGGTGCTGTTGTAATCGCCGTCGGTGCCCAGCGCGGCACCAAGCTGCCCGGCGAGGAGGTTCTTCTGGGCCGCGGCGTCAGCTGGTGCGCCACCTGCGACGGCATGCTCTATCGCAATAAGCCTGTCGTGGTCGTTGGTTTCTCCCATGATGCCCCTGAGGAAGCCAATTTCCTGCAGGAGATCGGCTGCCAGGTCACCTATGTGGCCCGAAAAGTCCCGGCTGGCCTGAACCCCGACATTCCCGTGGTGGTAGGCAAGAAAATCACAATCGAGGGTGAACAGACTGTGACCGCCGTCCGCGTGGATGAGACTTCCATCCCCTGTCAGGGAGCCTTTGTCCTGCGGGAGGCCATGGCTCCCAGCGATTTGCTGCCCGGTCTGGATCTGGAAAACGGCTACGTATCTGTGGATCGTCTGTCCGCGACCAATCTCCCCGGCGTGTTCGCCTGCGGCGACTGCACCGGATTGCCGCTCCAAATTGCCAACGCTGTAGGCGAGGGCCTGATCGCCGGCCAGCAGGCGGCTGACTACGTGGATCACCTGGAACTTTAAACTACAAAGGAGAATGAGCCAATGGTACTTCATTTGACCGAAGGTGCTTTTGACAAGGCCACCGCTCAGGGCGTGGCCCTGGTGGATTTCTGGGCCGGCTGGTGCGGCCCCTGCAAGATGCTGGCACCCACCATCGAAACCTTAGGCAAGGACTACGAGGGCAGAGCTGTCATCGCCAAAGTGGATGTCGACGCTGAACCCAACCTGGCCAAACGCTATGGCGTGATGAGCATTCCCACCGTGGTCATCCTGAAAGACGGCGTAGAAGTGGACCGCAAGGTGGGGCTCATGCCCGCCACCGCCTACGCGCAAGCTCTGGATTCCCATCTGTAAGAGCACCCCACACAATCAAATACCAAAACGCAATTAGCACTCTCACTCCGAGAGTGCTAATTGTTCACAATTTGTTCATGAATTTTCCTCAGGCAGATCCTATACTAAAATTAAACACAACGACGTTCCAAGAAAGGAGATATGATTCATGAACGCCAATCAGTTTACGCAGAAATCGCTGGAAGCCATTCAGGGCGCACAGGATATCGCTCAGGAGTATGGCAATCAGCAAATCGAGCAGGCTCATCTGCTCTTCGCCCTGCTGCGTCAGGAAGATGGCCTGATCCCTCAGCTGCTGACCAAAATGGGCA
>CAZDXX010000001.1:0-37398 GCA_964509595.1 uncultured Oscillospiraceae bacterium | reverse complement strand
GGGCTCAATTTCGAACTGACCGGCGGCACCTACCTCGGGATGATGATACTTTATGGGGATACCGGCTTCTTCCATCAGCAGGCACATCTCGCTGCGGCACTCGTACGTGGTGTCAAAGGGCTTGGCCATATGATAGTTCTTCTGATGGGCAACCACGCAGCCCTGACCCTGAACATCGCTGTTCCAGTATGCCTGTTCGGTATCCAAAGAAACGCCGATGTTGTTGGGCTGCACGCTCCAGCCCACCTGATCAAACAGATGGAACTCGAACTCGGGCAGAATGAGCATGGTGTCCGCGATGCCGCTGTCCTTCATATACTGCTCGGCTGCCAAAACGATGTTGCGGGGGTACTGGGCCAGAGGGCGGTTTTCGGGATAATCGATGATCATCGCATTGCCGCTGATGGACAGAGTGGGGACATCACAGAAAGGATCGATAACAGCAGTAGTCACATCGGGGATGAAGACCATGTCACTTTTTTCTACGACGGCATAACCGTAGTTGGATGCGTCAAAACCGATACCGTCTCTCAGGGTTCCTTCGTTGACTTGAGCGGCGGGAATGGTAACATGGCGATACTGGCCATTGATGTCGACGATTTTAAAGTCGACCATCTTAATGTCCTGTTCTTTGATCAGAGCCAAAAGCTCCTGAGCGGTATGAATCATTACTTAGTTTCCTCCAATACTTCTTCTTTGGGTAAACTTCCACTTTATGATAATCGAAAGACAGTAAAAACGCAACGATTTTCTGTATAGATTTGTACGAATAAATAACTTTATGCATTTGTGCAGGAAATAAGGGAATACCAAGAAAAAATCTTTTTTTCAAGGTCCCTTCTCTTGCCATTTTTATTGAAATAAAGTATAATTACCTAATTAAAGTTATGTTTGGGAGATCGCACCCCCAAAAGAGAGGAAGGTGGGGCTATGGAACTGGTTTTGCAAGTGCTGGAGACGGCTCAGAGCTATATCAAGATTATGAATATCTCTGATTTTGTAGACATTGCGATCATGGCCTATGTAATCTACCGTTTGATGCTGTTGATTCGCAGCAGCCGTTCCGGGCAAGTAGCAAAAGCCATTATCATTATTTTGGCGCTTTTGGGTATTGCCACAATATTTGATTTGAATATCATCAGTTTCTTGCTCAGTCGTGCAGTTGAGTTGGGACTGATTGCCTTAGTTATTATTTTCCAGCCGGAGCTGCGTCGTATTTTGGAGCAGATGGGCAGTGGAAAAATCAAGGGTGTTTTTACTCGGGAAGAGGCACCGGAGGAATTGGAAAGTGCCATTATGCAGACTGTCGCAGCCTACACTGTGTTTTCCAGAGATAAGGTGGGAGCGCTGATGGTATTTGAGCGCAAGACCTTGTTGGATGATGTTCTCAAGTCTGGCACGACAATCGATGCGACTACATCGTCTGAATTACTGAAGAATCTCTTTTGGAACAAAGCTCCTATGCATGACGGTGCTGTTATCATTCGCGGTGGCCGGGTCGCTGGTGCCGGATGCATGTTACCGCTATCCACGAATGTAAATTTGTCTCGCGATTTGGGAATGCGCCATAGAGCAGGTATCGGTATGAGTGAAAACTCCGATGCAGTGGTAGCGATTGTTTCGGAAGAAACAGGCTCGATTTCCGTGGCAGTCAACGGTATGCTCAAGCGTCATCTGGCGCCGGAGACATTGGAACGTTTGCTGCGTAAGGAACTGCTGCCGGAAGAGAATACAAAGAGTTCTCACGGCGATCTGGTAAACGGTTTGAGCAATTTGCTGAAAATTAAATCCAAAAAAGGAGACAAGGCAAATGGGCAAAAAGATTCTTGACAGCAAGCTGTTATATGCCCTTTTGGCTATTATATGTGCCATTACGCTTTGGTTTTATGTGGCTGCAGTGGAAAACAATGACGATGACATAACCATTACAGGGGTTCCCATCAACTTTGTGAACGAGGAAGTACTGGAAGAGAGTGGCCTGATGATCTCAGATGGGCGAAACCAGACGGCTACGCTGAAATTGTATGGTCCTGTGACGGATTTGGCGAAGCTGAACCAGGAGAAAGAAAAAATCAGCCTGACCATTGACGTTGGCAAGATTACTTCTCCCGGCGAGCAGACAATGGCATATGAACTGGATCTGCCCTCTATTTACGAAGCCAGAGTAACTGTACAGGAACGATACCCCAGTAATGTTACCTTCACAGTGTCGCGCCACATCAAAAAGGATATCCAGGTGGAAGGTAAGTTTATAGGAACGCTGGAAGAGGAATATATGCGTGGCGAGTTTGCGTTTTTGCCAGGTAAAATATCCATTTCCGGCGAGGAAAATGAAGTTAACCGTGTTTCTCATGCACTTGTAACGGTCGGCGGTGATAAATTAACGACCACAGTAACCGGAAATTTGGGATTCGAACTGATTGATTATCAGGGCGAGGTGCTGACGGATATCGATGTGACTTGTTCTGTTGATACGGTTTCCTTCACTCTTCCGGTGATTAAGACCGCCGAAGTGCCCTTGTCGGTCAAGTGGATTATGGGCGGTGGTATTTCCAATCTTGATATGCTGGATCAATACGTGACCTATGAAATCGAGCCGGAAGCTATTACGGTTTCTGGTTCTGAAGAAGATTTGGCACCGTTGAAGGAAATAATTCTTGGCGAGATCGATTTGGCAGATGTAATAGGGACCAACAGCTTTGAGTTTGATATTCCTCTGAATGATGCGTTGGATAATATCAGCGGAACTTCTCAGGCAACAGTAACCGTGACAATTCATGACTTGGTAAGCAAGGTCATGGAAGTGGATAATATTGAACAGATAAATGTACCCGAAGGTTTCAGTGCAGAATCGGTGACCAAGACTTTGCAGGTGTTGGTTCGCGGTCCGGAGGAAGCAATTGATTTGATTTTGCCCATCAATCTGCGCGTTGTTGCTGATTTGAGTAATGTTGATCCTACGAGCGGACGTTATACCGTACCGGTCAAGGTGTATCTGGATGGTACGACTCAAGTGGGCGTGGTTGGGGACGACTATAAGATTGTCGTGGATATTTTCGTAGCAGAGGAGCAGCAGAAATGACGCAAATCGCCACAGTGAGGCGCTTGGTAGGGGAGAACAGAGCAGAAGTTCTGGTCCGCCGACAATCAGCTTGCGGTCATGACTGTGCCAGTTGCAGTGGGTGCGGTTCGGAAAGTGCTGCCGCAGTAACTGCCGTGGCAGAGAACCTGTTGGGAGCCCGCCCGGGTGATACTGTCCAAGTGGAGAGCGAAAGCAGACAGGTTCTTGGCATAGCATTTGTGTTGTATCTTGTTCCGCTGGTACTCCTGTTTGCTGCTTATTTTAGTGCATCAGGTCTGCTGAAGTTGGGAGAAGGAATCAGTCTGTTGCTGGGATTGGCTGGCTTTGCAGTGGGTATCGCAATGAATGTTTTGATAGATCATCAATTAAGAAGAGAAAAATCAGTTCAGTTTCGTATTACGGAGGTTCTGAAGTCTTGTTCGGATATGTAAGACCGTTGACAGCGGAATTGCGAGTGCGAGAGCTGGAGGATTATAAGGCTGTCTATTGTGGACTGTGTCGCATCATAGGAAAACGACATGGATTTCTGGCGCGCTTCACATTGAATTATGATTTTGTGTTTCTGGCCATGGTTTTGGCATATGGGTCAGAACCTTGCCAAATGTCCCAATGCCACTGTCCGGTTCATCCGTTTCGCAAGAGAAAGATGTGCCACGAGATGCCGGCCCTTGATGTCGCTGCCGACGAGAGTATAATCTTGAGCTATCAAAAGCTGCGGGACGATGTGGCAGATCATGGGCTGTTTAAGGGATTGCCTGCACGTATTGCATCGCTCTGTTTGAAACCGGCTTATCGAAAGGCGGCAGCTTCCCGACCGGAATTCGATCGGGAAGTGGGCAAATGTTTGAGCGAGCTGCATGATTTGGAGCAGGAATGCTGTACATCGATGGATCGTCCGGCGGACACATTTGCCCGTATACTCCAGGCTGCGGCGCCTGACACAGGGGAAGAGGCCCGGAATCGTGCTTTGAAGCAGATGCTCTATCATGTCGGACGGTGGGTTTATCTGATCGATGCTTGGGATGACATGGAAGAGGACATCAGGCTTGGTTCGTATAATCCTATTGTTGCTCGATACGAAGGTCAGGGGAAAGAGCATTTGCAGGATATAAGCATTACGCTGCTCCATTCCAGAAACTTGGCGACAGCTGCCTATGAACTGGCAAAAACTGAGCGTTGGGATGGGATCGTGTCCAATATTTTGTATTTAGGTCTGCCCGCAATTGAGAAACTGGTGTTCAATGGACGTTGGAAGAAAAAACGAAATCAGCTAGGAGAATGAGTGAATGAGTGATCCGTATCAGGTGTTGGGTGTCAATCCCAATGCCAGTGATGACGAAATCAAACGTGCCTATCGTGAATTGGCGCGCAAATATCATCCTGACAACTACCAGAATAATCCTCTGGCCGATTTGGCGGAGGAGAAGATGAAGGAAATCAATGAGGCTTACGATGCTGTGACCAAGATGCGCAGCGGCGGAAGTGGATATACCTCCTCGGGAAGCAACAATTCTGGGTATCAGAGCGCATATCAGCAGCAGAGCCAAAGCAATGATCCTACCTTTGCTCGTGTGCGCAATCTGATCAACAGCGGTAATGTGGATCAGGCGGAACAGCTTCTGCGCAGTACTAACAGCCGTACGGCGGAGTGGTACTTCCTGGCCGGAAGCGTGGCTTACCGCCGAGGCTGGCTGGATGAAGCTATGCAGAATTATCAAATCGCCGTGCGCATGGAGCCGAACAACATGGAATATCGACAGGCGTACAACATGATGCAGCAGGGTGGAAATGCTTATCGTCCGGCGGGATATTCCAATGGCGGAATGGGTGCCATGGACTGTTGTACCACGATGATGTGCATGAACTGTCTGTGCGGGGGTTGCGGAAACTAGAATCATGAGGAACCAAAGATCGAATAAGAGTGCGTCTCGTGTTGCTTTGGGCGGTGTGCTGGCGGCGCTGAGTTTGCTGTTGCTGTACTTGGCTGCTATGATGCCATCCGGACGTATTGGTATGGTTGCCATTGCTGGCCTGGTTCCGGCAGCCGGTGTAGTTTCAGGCGGATTGGCAACCGGTTTTCTCTGCTATGCTGCAGCAGGACTGTTGGGATTGCTTTTGCTTCCGGATAAAGGCTGTGCAATACTTTATCTAATCTTTTTTGGGCTGTATCCCATGGTCAAAAGTGTGGTCGAACGCCTGCGTAAGCTCCCCTTGGAGCTGCTGCTGAAGTTGGCTTTTTTTAACTTAGTATTGGCTGTTCTTTTGTTTGGATTTTCTGCTTTTCTGTTCCCTATGCTGCCGGAATTTCTGCATAGTACGCTCCTCGTTTTTGTGGTGGGTAATGTGGTGTTCCTGATTTATGATTATGGGTTCAGTAAGCTAATCACTTATTATGCTTCTCGTATTCGGGGGGCAGCGCGAAATCGCAGATAAAAAATAGAAGGGATGACCCATTTGATTCGAAGCATGACCGGCTATGGCCGGGGGGAGGCCACCCAAAACGGCCGAAAGATCACCGTAGAATTACGGTCTGTCAATAATCGCTATCTGGACTGCGGCGTAAAAATGCCTCGTGCCTATATTTTTGCGGAAGACGCTATTAAGACCCGGGTAGGCCAAGCCATTTCCCGCGGTAAGGTGGATGTGTTTATCAACATTGTTCAAACCGAAGGTGAAGCTTTTGCGGTAACAGTGAATGAAGAGTTGGCAAAGTCCTACATCGATGCTCTGCAGAGACTGATCGATATGGGTGACGGTCAAATTGAAAGCAGCTATCGTGTCACCGATTTGGCTCGTTTTCCTGATGTTCTGACTGTGGAAAAGAAGGAAGAGGATCTGGAGGCTATTGCGGCAGACATCTGTTCTGTGCTGGATGTGGCGTTGGAAGACTTCAACCGGATGCGTGAGCGTGAAGGTGAAAAGTTGGCTGCCGACATTCTCAACCGTGCAAACACCATTGAGGAGTTTACCGGTAAAGTAGAGCAGCGTTCTCCCCAGACTGTTGCCGAGTATCGTGCACGTTTGGAAGCGAAGATGCAGGAGGTTCTCCAGAATACACAGCTTGATGAAAGCCGTATTCTGACTGAAGCAGCCATTTTTGCGGACAAGGTTGCTGTAGATGAAGAAACCGTGCGTCTGCGCAGCCACTTGGAGCAGCTGCGTGATATGCTGTCTAAGGGTGGCGCTACCGGTCGAAAGCTCGACTTCCTGATTCAGGAGTTTAATCGAGAAACCAACACCATTGGTTCCAAGTGCAATGATATCGAAATTTCTCGTATGGTTGTTGATATGAAGGCCGAAATCGAGAAGATTCGTGAACAGGTTCAGAATGTCGAATAAGGACGGTAGATTTCGGTGAAACTGATCAATATCGGATTTGGAAGTATGGTATCGGCTGAGAGGTTGGTAGCTATCGTCAGCCCTGATTCGGCGCCTATCAAGCGAATGGTGCAGGAAGCGCGCGAACGCGGAAACTTGATCGATGCTACTTTCGGACGCAAGACAAAGGCCGTCCTCATTATGGACAGTGATCATATTGTCCTTTCTGGACTCCAGCCCGGCTCGGTAGCAGGAAGACTGAGTGGTAAAGAGTCTGCGACCGTTTCGGCCGAGGAGGAAGAGGAATGATTGGCAACAAAAAGAAGCAAAGGGGTCAGTTGATTGTTTTATCCGGCCCCTCCGGGGTAGGAAAAAGCACGGTGATTTCCGAGCTGCTCAGCGAGCGGACGGATATTCACTTTTCGGTTTCTTTCACTACGCGTGCTCCCAGAGTGGGGGAAGAAGACGGTGTAAACTACAATTTTGTTGACCGTGCAGAATTCGAAAGAATGATTTCTGACGGTGAGCTGTTGGAATATGCCGAGTACGTAGGAAATTATTATGGTACATCTTTGAAAGTGATCCAAGATAAGCTGAATCAGGGTATAGATGTACTGTTGGATATCGAGGTGCAGGGTGCTGCAAAGGTACGCGCCAAATGCCCGGAAGCCGTTTTGATTTTTATCATTCCGCCTTCCTTTGAAGAACTTTCCCGTCGCCTGCATGGGCGCAACACCGATGATGAAGATATTATCGAAGGTCGTTTGCGACAAGCCTGTGAGGAATATAAAGAAATCAAGCACTACGATTACCTGGTGGTCAATGATAAGGTGCAGGATGCTGCGGCCGAAATCAAGGCCATACTGCTGGCAGAAGACTGCCGAGTTCGCAATCGTAAGCATTTGGTTGAAGGAGTGTAAGCGTAATCAATTACGCTTACACATGAAATGCCCACCTGTACGCCGCTGCACGGCAACCGCAGGTGATGGCGGAAACCTCCATGCGAGGCAGGTTTCCGCTTCAAATTTAGCGTCAGAAGACGCATGGAGGTTTTTATTATGATGCTGTATCCCCCTATGAATAAGCTGCTTGAGCAGGTGCCCAGCCGTTATATGCTGGTTAATGTGGTTGCTCAGCGCGCACGTCAGATTGCTATTGAAGCAGAAGAAAACCAGATCGTTCTGGAGGATAAGCCGGTTTCTGTTGCTATTCGTGAAGTAGCAGAAGGAAAAGTGACTATTCAGGCATAATTTTGAAAGGCAAGCTTCGGGGAGATTACTTCGAATGCTTGCCTTTCACGGGGAAAGGGGGCGGTAAAATGCAAGTGGAATGTGAAGCCAAGATTGCCTTGGCAGCTGCGACATATGCGATTGACCGTCCTTATTCTTATCTTGTGCCTGCTGAATTGATCGGTCGTGTACAACCCGGAATGCGGGTCATTGTTCCGTTTGGAGCGGGAAACCGACGCTGTGACGGTATTGTTCTGGCTGTTGCGAACCGAACAGTTGACCGCAAATTAAAACCGATACTTGCGGTACTGGACGAAGAGCCTGTGTTGGATCAAGAAGGTATTCACTTGGCTTTGTGGGTACGCGAGCAGTGTTTCTGTACGGTCTATGAAGCCGTACGGGCAATGCTTCCGGCGGGGTTGTGGTTCTCGCTGCAGGATACATGGCGCATTTCGGAAGGTATTGATAAAGAAAAAGCCTACGATGCGGCCGGTCGGTCGGGAATTGCCCGAAGCCTTTTGGATATTTTATACGCCAATGGGGGCGCTGCGGAAATTGGACGGATTCGAGATGCATTCGGCGCTCGCGATCCCAACCCGGCCTTAAAAATGCTGTCCGATCAGGGAATTCTGACTTTGGAGACAAGCGCATCTCGCGGTGTGGGCGACAAAACGGAGCAGGTGGCTTCGTTGGCAATGCCGCCGGAAGAGGCACTGGCATTGGTGGAGCCCAAACGGAAGCGCGCACCTTTGCGATATTCTGTGGTAGAGCTATTGGTCGGAATCGGAAGTGCGTCCTCTCGTGAAATATGTTATTTTACCGGAGCTTCCTCGGCGACACTTCGTAGTCTTGCTAAAAGCGGAATTATTACTTTGGAGCGTAGAGAGGTACTACGGCGGGTACAAACTCAGGAGGTTGAGCCGGCTGGACCGGTGGAACTGAATGAAGAACAGCAGCAAGCATATGAAGGCATGGAAAACCTGCTGCTGAGCGGAAAACCATCAGCGGCATTGTTGTACGGTGTGACCGGAAGCGGGAAGACACAAGTCTATCTGAAATTAATCCGACGGGTGTTGGATGAGGGCCGTACAGCAATGGTGTTGGTACCTGAGATAGCACTGACGCCACAATTGCTGAGCATTTTTACATCTCATTTTGGGGATGAAGTGGCGGTTCTTCATAGCAGTTTGCGAGCGGGCGAACGCTATGATGAGTGGAAACGAGTCAAAACAGGACAAGCCAAAGTAGTGCTTGGCACCCGTTCCGCCGTGTTTGCCCCGCTTCAGAATCTCGGCTTGATCGTGTTGGATGAGGAGCAGGAGCACAGTTACAAGTCGGAAAATGTTCCTCGCTACCATGCAAGGGATGTGGCGAAGTACCGTTGTGCACATAGTAATGCAATGCTTCTGTTGGGATCGGCCACTCCATCGGTAGAAAGCATGTTTATGGCGAAGCAGGGGAGCTATCATTTGTTTGCCCTAAATCGTCGTTTCAACGAACGCGCGCTGCCTAAGGTCTTTATCACTGATATGAAACGGGAACTGCGGGCCGGAAACGGGACTGACATCAGTGCTTTGCTGCGGATGGAGCTGGAGGACAACATCAAACGGGGAGAACAGAGTATTCTGTTTTTAAATCGTCGTGGAGCTTCCCGGATGCTGTCCTGTGGAGAGTGCGGTGAAGTGCCGAACTGTCCCCGGTGTTCGGTTTATCTGACCTATCATTCGGCCAATCGGCGGCTTATGTGCCATTATTGTGGTCATTCGGAGCCTTTGCCGGATGCATGTCCCCAGTGCGGAGGAAAGCTGGCGTTTATCGGAACGGGAACTCAGAAGGTTCAGCAGGAACTGGAAGAGCTGTTTCCGGGTGTGGAAGTGATGCGCATGGATGCGGATACGGTCAGCGCAGCCAACAACCACGAAAAGATGTTTTCCGAATTTGTAAAAAAGAAGATACCAATTCTTGTGGGAACTCAAATGGTGGCCAAAGGATTGGATTTTGAGAATGTGACTTTAGTAGGTGTAATTGCGGCGGATCTGTCACTGTATGTGGATGATTTTCGTGCCGGTGAACGGACGTTCTCGCTGATTACTCAGTCGGTGGGCAGAGCAGGACGAGGGGCCAAGAGTGGCCGGGCCGTCATACAAACGTGGACACCGGAAAACGAGGTCATTACTTGTGCTGCAGCGCAAGACTATGATAGTTTTTACGAGCAGGAAATCGCAATGCGCAAGCTGCGGGGATGTCCCCCATTCCGTGACCTGTTTCTTTTGACTGTATCAGGGACAGATGAACACGGGGTGCTTCGAGCCTGCCTGCGGCTGCGTCAGGCGTTGGAAAGTGCTTTAACAAAACCGCCGTATGATAGCATGGAGCTGCAGATTCTGGGACCGGCTCCTGCGTCAGTGACTAAGGTGAACAACCGTTATCGCTACCGTGTTACGGTCAGCGGAAAAAATAATAAGGAACTGCGTGCGTTGCTGGCGCATTTGGTGCGTTCAGCGCAGCAGGATAAAGAAAATCGCGGAGTATCGGTGTTTGCTGATATGAATCCGTTGGACTGATTTCTGGTTGAAGGAGAGAAAACAATTATGGCACTGCGTAAGATTTTGAGCAGAAAAGATCCGGTTTTGGCTAAGGTCAGCCATCCGGTTACGAAGTTTGATGAAAAACTTCATGATCTTCTTGATGATATGAGAGAAACCCTGATCGATTCTCAGGGCGTTGGTTTGGCAGCTCCTCAGATTGGTATTCTGCGTCGAGTAGTGTTGGTAATCAATGCGGAGGATGAGATTCTGGAGCTGATTAACCCCGAAATCGTATTTACCGAGGGTGAACAGACTGGATTTGAGGGCTGTTTGTCTGTGCCCGGTTTGTATGGTGAAGTGACGCGTCCTTACCGTGTGCGTGTTAAGGCACAAGATCGTAATGGCAATTTCTTTGAAGTTGAGGATGTAGAATTGACTGCTCGCTGTTTCTGTCACGAGTGTGAGCATCTGGATGGTCATTTGTTTACCGAACATACGGACCGGCTCTACACTGTGGAAGAGCTGGAAGAGCTTGGAATGGAGTAATTTCTGATGCGTATTCTGTTTATGGGTACGCCCGACTTCGCAGTGCCCTCTGTTCGCGCACTGGTGGAAGCGGGCCATACGATTTGCGGGGCATTCACCCAGCCTGACAAACCGAAAAATCGAGGCATGAAGCTGCAGCCAACGCCTGTCAAGGAATTTTGCCTTGTACATGATATTCCCGTATTCCAGCCCACAAAGCTGCGCGATGGGACGGCGTTGGCACAGATTCAAGAGTTGGCGCCCGAGCTGATCGTGGTGGCGGCTTACGGCCGTATCCTTCCGGACGATATTCTGAATTATCCTGCCAAGGGCTGCATCAATGTGCATTCTTCTCTGTTGCCCAAATACCGTGGAGCGGCTCCGATTAACTGGGCTATTCTGAACGGAGACAAAGAGAGTGGCGTGACCATTATGCACATGGCAGCGGAGTTGGATGCAGGCGATATCATTTCGCAGGTTACCACCCCCATTGACCCCAATGAAACGGTGGAGGCACTCCATGATCGTCTGGCTGACTTAGGTGCTCAGCTGCTGGTAGAAACGGTGAAGGATATTGAAGCAGGTACAGCTACACGGACGGCACAGGATCCTGCTCAGGTGAGTTTTGCACCGATGCTGTCTCGTGAACTTTCGCCCATGGATTGGACCAAGCCGGCTCAGGCGCTGCACGATCAGGTGCGCGGTTTGATTCCCTGGCCTGCAGCTGTGGCCGAACTGGGTGGCGTTCGCTGCAAAGTATTTTCCACTTTTGTATGCGACCAGACCGTGTGCAAAGAGCCGGGCACCGTGGTACAGGCCGATAAGAAGGGACTGAAGATCGCCTGTGGCGATGGTACCGTTCTGGAGATTTGTGAGCTTCAGCCCGATGGCAAAAAGAGGATGGCTGCTACTGCATTCCTGTTAGGTCGTCCTATCCCGGAAGGGAGTAGTGTCCGATGACCGCCAGAGAGGCGGCTCTGCGCACGCTGGTAGCCTGTGAGAAGCAGGACGCCTGGGCAGACGGGTTCTTGAAAAAGACCCTAAAGGAAGGGAATCTGGATGGACGCGATGCTGCATTGGCCACTCGGCTTACGTTTGGTGTCGTGCAGAATCGAATGTTGCTGGACTGGTATATTGACCGCTTTGCAAAGGGTAAAATTGATTTGACGGTACGCAGCGCATTGCGGCTGGGTACTTATCAGATGCTGTTTCTGAGTCGAATCCCTGTTAGCGCGGCGGTCAATGAGTCGGTCAAACTGACCCGCAAGTTTTGCAAAAATCCCGGTGCAGCAGGTTTAGTCAATGCCGTTTTGCGCAATATTGAACGCAATAAACAGGATTTGCTCCCGCCTGAGGAGTTGGCAGTGCGCTTTAGCCATCCTCAGTGGTTGGTGGATGTTTTTGTCCGCCGGTTGGGCAGGGACGGTGCAGTTGAGTTGCTGGAATGTCACAATGGTGAAGTGCCGACCATGGCTCAGGTGAATACCTATCGGACTACTACGCAGCAGGTTTTGGAGACGCTGAAACACGCCGGTGTGGAGGCACAGATGCATCCATGGCTGGAGGATTGCCTGACTCTGCAGGGGACCGGTAATCTTGAGCAGTTGGAAATATTCCGGAACGGCGAACTTTATATCCAGGACGTAGCGGCGCGCATGGCGGTATTGGCGGCTGCTCCGCAGGCGGGCATGAAGGTATTGGATGTATGCGCCGCACCCGGCGGCAAATCCTTTGCTGCGGCTATTGCTATGGGCAACCAAGGAGAGATCACTTCCTGCGATATCCATCCGCACAAGCAAACATTGATCGAGAATGGTGCGCAGCGCCTTGGACTGAGCTCGATTCATGCTGTAACGCAGAATGGAAAAGAACGAGTGACCGAGTGGGAGAGCACCTTTGATTTGGTCATTGCTGATGTGCCCTGTTCGGGCTTAGGTATCATTCGCAAAAAACCGGATATCCGATATAAAGATCCTAAGCTTTTGGCTGGTCTGCCTGCCATTCAGAAGGCTATTTTGGAAAATGTCTGTGCCTATGTAAAGCCGGGTGGCGTACTGTTGTACTCGACCTGTACGTTGCTGGAGCAGGAAAATGAAGATGTTGTGCGTCAGTTTGTGAATACGCATAGCGAATTTACACTGGAGAAATTTGAATTGCCGGGCCCTGTTGGACGGGCAGAGGAAGGGTTTGTGACCCTCTGGCCTCACATTCACGGGACTGATGGCTTTTTCATTGCAAAGCTGAGGAGAGGGAAATGACCGATCTGAAATCCATGACTCAGGAGGAAATGGGCACTCTGCTGAAAAGTTGGGGTGAGCCGGCTTTTCGTGCAGGGCAAGTATTTGCCTGGCTGCACAAGGGCGTTGGTTCATTCGATGAGATGACCAATCTTCCCAAGAGTTTACGGGAAAAATTGGCCGAGGAGTGCTATATCACACACCCGACTGTGGAGCGCAAGCAAGTTTCTGCGCAGGACGGGACAATCAAGTATCTTTGGAGGTTGGCCGATGGCAACTGTATTGAGACAGTCCTGATGCGTTATCAGCATGGCAATACGGTTTGCATTTCTTGTCAGGTGGGCTGCCGCATGGGATGTGCCTTTTGTGCGTCGACGTTGGGAGGGAAGATCCGCGACTTGACTCCCTCTGAAATGCTGGATCAGGTACTGTTTACACAGTTGGACAGCGGTGCCGAGGTGTCCAACATCGTGCTGATGGGAATTGGTGAGCCGCTGGACAATTTCGACACTGTCATGAGGTTTTTGGAGCTGGTGAACCATCCTAAAGGCATGAATATTGGTATGCGTCATATTTCATTGTCTACCTGCGGTCTCGTTGAAAAAATTGACAAGTTGGCAGAACATAGGTTACAATTAACGTTAAGTGTTTCGCTCCATGCTCCCGATGATGAGACCAGAAGCAAGATTATGCCCGTCAACCGTGCAGTTGGAGTAAAGAAACTGATGGACACTTGTCGACGTTATTTTGAAACCACAGGTCGTCGTATCTCTTATGAGTATGCTATGATTGACGGTGTCAACGACTCTGATGCACAGGCTGATCTTCTGGCTGGGTTGTTGAAGGGAACTCCTGGCCATGTGAACCTGATCCCGCTGAATAACGTGGACGAGAGCCCGTTGAAACCCAGTCGCAGAGTTGCTGCTTTTCAAAAGCGCCTGGAGAGCCACGGTGTGACGGTAACGGTTCGCCGTCGCTTGGGAGGAGATATCGATGCCTCTTGCGGACAGCTGCGACGCAAATCTATGAAAGAATAAGTTCCCGTTTTTCCGAAAGGGATGATGCAAATGAACGTATGGGCTATCAGCGATGTTGGTATAGTCCGACAACAGAATCAGGATGCATTTCGCGTCGAGGAACTGTCTCCCGAACAAGTCCTTTTGATCGTATGCGATGGCATGGGAGGAACCCGGGCTGGCAATGTTGCCAGTGAATTGGCTGTTCGTACCTTTGGTGATGCAGTTTTGGAAGGCTTGGCAGACCCTCAGCGCAGCAGTGAAATCCCCGCTGTTCTGATGGATGCGGTAAAAGAAGCAAATCGCGTTGTATGGAATCGTGGAAATAGCGATTTGGATTGCTTTGGTATGGGAACCACTTTAGTGGCGGCATTGGCATCGGAGAGAACATGCTACATTGTCAACATAGGTGACAGCAGGGCTTATTCAGTCAATACAGAGGGGATTCGAAAGGTTACCCGTGATCACTCCGTGGTGGAAGACCTTGTGCTGCGTGGTGAGATCACTCCTGAGCAGGCGCGTACCCATCCACAGAAAAACCTGATCACCCGTGCGTTAGGTACGACGGAGGGTGCAAGGGCAGATTTGTACGAAGAACCCTGTGAAGCTGGATCGTTTTTGCTGCTCTGTTCCGACGGCCTTTCCAATGTCGTAACGGAGCAGGAGATCCTTTATGAAATTATCCACGGCGGCGAGCCGGAGGATTGCTGTAAACGATTGTTGGATACAGCACTGCAGCGCGGAGCCCCCGATAATGTTACGGCGGTTCTGCTTCAGATGTAACAAAGGAGGATATTTACCATGGATCAATACATAGGTAAATTACTCGACAACAGATATGAGCTTTTGGAGCGTATTGGCACCGGTGGTATGGCGGTGGTCTATAAGGCACGCTGTCACAGACTGAACCGCTTGGTAGCTGTTAAGATCCTGAAACCGGAGCTGGCTCAGGATGCGGAATTCCGCCGTCGCTTCCATGATGAATCTCAGGCTGTTGCCATGCTTTCTCATCCGAATATTATGGCAGTCTATGACGTGTCTCGTTCCGATGATTTGGACTATATCGTAATGGAATTGTTGGACGGCATTACGCTTAAGCAGTATATGCAAAAGAAAGGGTTGCCGTTGAACTGGCGCGAAGCTCTGCACTTCATTACACAAATTATGAAGGCATTGTCGCATGCGCATAGCCGTGGTATTATCCATCGAGATATTAAGCCGCAAAACATTATGGTTTTGCGTGATGGCAGTGTTAAAGTGGCTGACTTCGGCATTGCACGAGTTGCTTCTGCGGCACAGTCCACCCTGACTCAGGAAGCGTTGGGTTCAGTGCACTATATTTCCCCGGAACAGGCGCGTGGCAGTCATATTGATACTCGTGCTGATATTTATTCTGCCGGTGTAGTGCTTTACGAGATGACCGCAGGCCGACTGCCGTATGAAGGGGATACCCCTGTATCGGTTGCTATTCAGCATATCAGTTCCATTCCGCTGCCGCCTCGGGATATCAATCCGGATATTCCGGAAGCGTTGGAAGCCATCAATATGAAGGCTATGGCCTCCGATGTGGACAAGCGTTATGTTTCGGCAGATGCCATGTTGGCTGATTTAGAAGAATTCCGTAAGAATCCCAGCATCAATTTCGAATACACCCAGGAAGATCTTTTCTGCGGTGGTGTCGTTGATGAACCCACGATCGTACGAGGAAGCGGAGAAGATGCCGGTGTACTTCGCCGTGCTGAGGAAGGCGGATCGCGGCGTCAAAATGAAAACGGCAAATCGCGCCGCCGTCGTCGGGATTATGACGAGGATGATGAGGACGATTATTACGATGACCGCAGAGATCGGGGCAGTGTATGGCCTGTGATTTTGGCGATATTTGCGATTCTGATTTTCTTTGTCGGTATTGGCTATTTCCTGTGGACTGCTGTATTTGGCGGTATTTTGTCTACTCAAAGTACGGAGGTCATTGTACCGAATTTGGTGGGTATGACTGTTCAGGAAGTCAATCGAGAAATCTCTTTTGGAACCATCAACGAAGTCTTTACCATTGTTGAAGGCGATACCGTGGTCAGTGATTTGCCTGCTGGTCAAATTGTCAATCAGGACCCGCTTGCCGGAGATAAGAAAAAAGGCGAAGAAATTATTATTACGGTAGATATTTCATTGGGGCCGGAACAGATCCTGATGCCGAATGTAGCTGAAATGGAGTATCGTAACGCCATTACAAAGCTTCGGGATGAGATGGGCTTGACGGTTAGAACCGAATATGAGAACAGTGAAGACATTGCACGCAACTATGTGATTCGCTCTGAGCCTTTGGAAGGTGTCGACTTGGAAGAAGGCCAGGAAGTTGTGATCGTGATCAGCTTGGGCGCCAAAACGGTGCCGGTCACAATCCCTGTGTTTACAGGCTCAACGATCGATTGGGCACTGGAACAGGTTGAAATACTGAATTTGTCAATAGGTTCTGTCGATGAGAAAGTAGACACGACCCATGAAAAAGGAACCGTAATTTATCAGTCCATTCCGGCAAATACCCAGGTTGAAGAAGGAACTAAGATCAGTTTCCACATTAGTTCCGGACCTACCGATGATGAAAACCCAACGGACGATTCGGATATTGATAATGAGCCCGATGTGTCTGTAAGTGAGGCTCCGGAAGTAACACCTCCTCTGCCGGATGATGAAACAACGGTCAGCACAAAAAGTAAGGTGGTTCAGGTAGATCTGTCGCCGTATACGGAGCAGGTTTCGATCCGTGTTGAAGTTGACGGTGTGGTGCAGCATAACAGCCTTGTCAATCCTGTGGATATGAGTGTCTTTTATAAAAACATTACCGGTACAGGAGTACAGCGCGTGGTTGTTTTCGTCGATAACGTAATCGTTCAAAATTATCTTGAGAATTTTGAGGCTTAATGAATAACGGAATTATTATGAAAGCCCTTTCCGGATTCTATTATGTAGATCCCGGAGATGGCAACATGGTCGCCTGCCGCGCGCGAGGAAAATTTCGCCATAAAAAAATTACCCCATTGGTGGGCGATCGTGTGGAATTTACACGCTTAGAGGACGACACCGGCATGGTGGACGAGATTCTGCCGCGTAAGAACGAATTTGTACGTCCGGCTGTCGCTAATATCGAACAGTTGGTCATTATTGTATCCAAGGCAATACCGGTTACAGATCCTTTTTTGATTGATCGTATGACATCCCTTGCGGAAGGGAAAGGATGCGAGAGCATTATCTGCATCAATAAGTGCGATTTGGAACGAGCGGATGAGTTGTTCGAAATCTATCATTCTGTTGGATTTCCTACTGTGCGCGTTAGTGCTGAAACAGGAGAGGGAATTGATGAGCTGGCCGCCTTGATCTCTGGAAAGGTATGTGCATTTACCGGTAATTCCGGCGTGGGAAAATCAAGCATTTTAAATGCCTTGGAGCCTGGGTTTTCATTGTCGGTAGGCGAAGTGAGTGAGAAGTTGGGGCGTGGTCGCCATACGACTCGGCATGTGGAACTGTTCCGCTTGAAAAACGGAGCCATTGTGGCCGATACGCCCGGCTTTTCGTCGTTCGATACCGACCAGACGGAAATCCGCAAGAAAGATGCTTTGGCAGAAACGTTCCGGGAATTCAAGCCATATTTGAATGACTGCCGTTTTGTAGGATGCGCACATGTAAAAGAAAAGGGGTGTGCAGTCCGGGAGGCCTTAAAACAAGGCAAAATTCCGCCCAGCCGGCACGCCAGCTATGTGCGGTTATATGAACAGGCTAAGTCCCACAAGGAGTGGGAAAAATAATCAACCATTAGGGGACCAAACGCCTCCTTCTGCGTATACTGGGATAGTAGACCAGTTTGCGTGGAAGGAGGCGTTTTTCATGAAAGTCGTTGTTGTCAAATCTCCGAAAGCTCTTCGGAGACTTTTGATGTCTCTTTTCAAAATCAAATGACATAGCGTGGACAGCTTTTACATATAGTGCTTTAGAGTTTGCTGGATACAGCCAAAGGAGAGAAGCACTATGGAGCTGGAATTAAACCGAACCCATCTGACTGGATATGACACTGTTTTGGACACTACTGTCTTCCAGGAGGAAACGCTGGAAACCATCGTTCCGGATGCATGCCCGGATATTTTGCGCCTGGTAGATACGCAGGGAAAGATTTTGCTGAAGAGCAAAACGGCACTGGACGGCCGAGTCACGCTGACCGGGACAGCGCGGCTGACCGTCCTTTACCTTCCGGACAGTGGGACCGGCCCTCGTAGTCTGGAAGTAAATATTCCGTTCAGTATTTCAACTGAAGAGAAAAATGTTCGTAACGGCTGCATTGTAACCGCAATGCCGCGAGTGGCGGGTGCGGAAACTCGGACCATTAACCCACGGAAGATTATGACTCGCGTGGAGATCGCCGTTTGCTTAAAGGTGTTTACAGCAAGTACCATCGCACCTTGTTCTGGGATTAGTGCAACAGACGGAACAGTTGAACAGCTTACGGAAATGCACCAACTATATTGCGTTTCAGCCCTTCAGGAGAAACAAGTTTCCTTTGAAGATGATTTGAATATCCCTGCAGGTCGTCCTGCGGCGGAGGAATTGCTCAGCAGTCGTGTGGAATTGACTTGCAGTGATTCGAAAATCATTGGAAATAAGCTGATTTTTAAAGGTGAGGCTGCGGTACAGTTGATTTATCGTCCTGTCAATGGCGGTCTGGATGCTGCGGATTTCACACTGCCGTTTTCGCAGATTACAGAAGTAGCCGGTGTTGGCGAGGATGGGGCCTGCAGGATTGAAATGAGTTTAATTGCAGCTGATTTTATGCTGGGGGGAGATGGGCGAACGGTTTCTGTGTCTCTTTCCATGCTTGCACAAGCCGTTGTACGGGAGATGCGCAGTGCGGAATTGTTGGCGGATGCCTACAGTACATGCTGCCAAATGCGTGCCGAGAGAGTACCTTTTGATTATTCCGTTTGCCAGACGGAAGGAATTGGCCGACAGATGGTTCGCGAGATCATTGAGACAGGCCTCCAGATTAAATCAATTGTAGATTCGTATTGTACGATTGGCCGTACGGTGCAAAACAGGGAAGTCGATGAAATGCGATTGATTGCTCAAACCATTGTAACAGCTGTTTGCATGACGGAAGACGGCGAATATTGTGCGGTTTCCCGTAGTTTTGATGTAAGCTGCTGCATAGAAATGCCGGAAGAGTGTACATGTCAATTTTCCTGTTACTGTGGAAATCTGATTGCAACACCAACAGCGGATGGAGTAGAGGTGCGATTTGCTCTGGAATTTCCATATCTGGGGCTGAAAAACACCCGTGCATCAGTAGTTCGTGATGTTAGTATGCTGGATGCTGCGGATGAAGGTTCAGGACAAAAGCCGTCTATTGTTTTGCGGGTATTGCAGGATGGCGAACGTCTTTGGGATGTGGCCAAACGGTACGGTACTACGATTGGAGATATTGTCAAAGCCAACGAACTGGAGAGTGAACAGCCTGGTTGTGGTACGCTGCTGCTCATTCCCAGGAAGCGGTAGAAAGGGAGGAAGCGGCAGTGGAAGATCGCAGCATTTATGAAAGCATCGCCCGGCGGACGGAGGGCGATATTTATATCGGCGTTGTAGGTCCGGTTCGCACCGGAAAGTCCACCTTTATAAAGCGATTTATGGAAAGTCTGGTTATCCCAAAGATTGAAAATGTCTACCGAAAAGAGCGAGCTCGCGACGAATTGCCTCAAAGTGGCTCGGGCCGCACTGTCATGACGGCAGAACCTAAATTCGTGCCGGAAGAAGCGGTACAAATCACAATGGACGGTGGTGCGGCTTTATCGGTGCGGCTAATCGACTGTGTTGGATATCTGGTGCCGGGTGCGATGGGTGTGACGGAAGACGGAATGCCAAGAATGGTAACCACACCTTGGTTTGAGCACGAAATTCCTATGACAGAGGCGGCTGAGATTGGTACTCGTAAGGTCATTGCGGAGCACTGCACGATCGGCATCGTCGTAACCACGGATGGAACAATCACCGATATTTCCCGGGAAGACTATTTGGAAGCCGAAGAGCGGGTGATTACCGAGTTGAAGGAATTGGGGAAACCGTTCCTGGTGTTGCTCAATTCTGCATATCCATATAGCGAGCGGGCGCGTGCCGTTCGTGAAGAAATCGCGCAGAAGTATGATGTGACCTGCATGTGCGCCAATTGTCTGGAACTGGATGAAGAGACTATTACCAAAGTGATTCGCGGTGTACTTTATGAGTTTCCGCTTCAGGAACTGGATCTGTTTTTGCCGGCTTGGGTGGACGCGCTGCCTTTTGAACATCCCATCAAGAGTGAATTATATGCCGCAGTAAGAAATGGAGCTTCCGGATTGCAGCGCGTGCGTGATGTGCGTACTTGTGTGGAAGCGATTGGAATGTGCGATTCAGTTAGCCGATGTGGTGTTGCTGCGATAGATCTCGGTACCGGTGTTGCTCAGGCAGAACTGGAACTGCCGCGCAGTTTGTTTTATGACACCTTGTCACAGCAGTCTGGTTTCAGCGTGCGTGATGACGGAGATTTAATGAGTTTGCTCTCCGGTTTGTCGGAAATGAAGAACAGCTATGATAAAGTGGCTGCTGCGCTGGAGCAGGTAAAAGAAACCGGATATGGAATTGTCATGCCGGATACCAGTGAATTGACCCTGGAGGAGCCTGAAATTGTGAAACAGGGTGGGCGATACGGCGTGCGCCTAAAAGCATCGGCACCTTCAATACATATGATTCGGGCGGATATTCAAACCGAGGTATCGCCAATCATGGGAACCGAGAAACAGTCGGAGGAAATGATAGGATTTTTGCTTCAGGAATTCGAAGGAGACACCTCAAAGATTTGGCAGTCCAATATTTTTGGAAAATCTTTCTACGAATTGGTAGGAGAAGATCTGAATGCAAAACTGAAGCGTATGCCGGAGGATGCCCGCAGTAAGTTAAGAGAGACCTTACAGCGCATTATTAACGAAGGGTCTGGTGGGCTGATCTGTATTATCCTATAATTTTTGAAACTCCTGTCCAAATGGGCAGGAGTTTTATATATACTAAAAGGACATCTGAAAAGATGTCCTTTTGTGCAGCCTGTCAAAAAAAGACCTGAAATCGAAAGATTTCAGGTCTTTTTGGTGGAGATAAGCGGGATCGAACCGCTGACCTCTTGAATGCCATTCAAGCGCTCTCCCAGCTGAGCTATACCCCCAAATATTCAGTTCTCGCGCAGAACAGATATTATTATAGCGAGTGTTCTGCTGTTTGTCAACAATTATTTTTCTAACTAAAAAGAAATTTTTTCGACAGCGTCTGAGAGTGGGAAAAGTCGAATGGAAGTAAGCAACTTTTGCGAGAGCTTGGCGTATATTATGGCAAAGGAGGCAGCGCTGAGGCGGTCTCGTTTCACGACAAAAGATGAAAACTGAATAAGGGGAGTATGTACCATACCGAGAAACGGCGTGGGATGGATCCAAAAACACACCTGGAAAGCGAGAGATACCGAAAACTGGGTTGGGTCCATCTGAAACACAGAGACTTATCCATAGACGTAAGGCGTTTGTGGGCAGGTCTTTTTTACATTTCATCCCCCGAAATTATGATGGGAGGTGGGAAAGTTGTATCATTTATTCCCGAGCTTGATACCCGTATAAATTGATCGAAGGAGGAAAGGGATGTGCGTAAGGGATTAAGAAAACTCTCACAAATGCTGAACTTTGGAATGGATCATATTCTGCCGGATGCGGTTGTATTGGCGCTGATCTTGACCATGATCACTTTTGTCATGGGTATTGCCCTGACCGATTCTTCACCGTTCGATATGATCCTGTACTGGGGTGAAGGTTTCTGGGGCTTCCTGTCCTTCAGTATGCAGATGACCCTGATTATCGCCACAGGTTACATCGTGGCTAGTGCTCCGGCTGCCAAACGATTTCTTGTGAGACTATGCAAAATTCCTAAAAACGGAGTTCAGGGCGTCATCTTTGTGGGGATTGCCAGTGCGATTCTGGGCTGGATTAGTTGGGGCCTTGGTCTGGTGGCCGGCGCGATTTTGGCTCGCTCTGTGGCCCTGAATCTGCGAAAAGTAGACTTCAAATTGTACGTTGCAGTGGCCTATACCGGTGCCATTACCACCGGTTTGTTTGGTATCTCAGGTTCGGAATTCCTGTTGGTCAACACACCGGGCTATTTTATGGAAGATATGCTGGGTTTGATTCCGTTGAGCCAAACCGTGTTTGATTCCTCTCTGCTCATTGCACAAGTGCTTGGATTGATTATCGCAGTTCCTTTGTTGGCAGCCTTGATCCATACCAACCCCAAGGATACGCCGGAAATGGATTCCGATATTTTGGAGCGTTTTCTGGAGCAGGATGAGGCGGCTCTGGCATTGAAAGCAAACCGTAAGCCAAAAAACGAAATGACTGTGGCAGAACGCATTGATAACAGTCCGATCACCACTTTGATTATTGGTTTCGCAGGTGTCGTTTACATCGTATACTGGTTTGCCACTCGCGGTATGGATTTGACGTTGGATGTCATGAACTTCATTCTGCTGATGTTTGGTATTATTCTCCACGGTACGCCTCGTAACTTGTTGATGGCAGCAGAGGAAGGTGTGCGCAGCGCCTTTGGTGTGGTGCTTCAGTTCCCCTTCTATGCGGGCATTCAGGGTATGATGGCATCGTCCGGACTCGTGGCTATTATCGCCAATGCATTTGCAAATAATTCTTCTGCGTCGTCCTTTCCGTACCTGTGTTACTTCTGTATGGCTATTATCAACTTCTTCATTCCGTCCTCTGGCGGCATTTTCATGGTTGCCGGTCCTGCGTTGGGGCAGGCGGCGCTGGATTTGGGTGTGGAAGCAAATAAATTCCTTATCAGCTTTACAGCTGGCGAAACAATATCCAACATCATTCAGCCGTTCTGGGCCATCCCATTGTTAGGTATTGCCGGTTTGAAAATGAAGGATATTATGGGTTACTGCATCATTTTCTTTGTAGTGCTGACATTGATTTTCTTTGGTGTCTGGGCTTTGATGTGGTAGCGTAAACAGCAAAAAAGGAGTGTACTTCGATTGAAATTGTGGCATCATTTGACAGAAGAGCGAGTGCTGTCTGAGCTGCATGCCAACGAACAATGCGGATTGAGCACGCAGGAGGCCAAACAGCGCCTGGAAGAATATGGACCGAACCAGTTGCAGGGAGCAGAAAAAGAAAGTATGCTCAAACGCTTTCTGAACCAATTGCGCGATCCTATGATCATCGTACTTTTGGTGGCTGCTGTTCTATCTCTGGTATCCAGCGGATTTAGTGACTGGGCGGATCCCATCATTATTCTGCTGATCGTGATCGTCAACGCAGTGATTTCCATTACCCAGGAAGATAACGCTAATAAGGCGTTGGAAGCTTTGCGGAATATGTCAGCCCCACTGGCAAAGGTGCTGCGTGATGGAGAAATCATCCGTATTAGTACCGACCAGCTGGTACCCGGAGACATCATTGTGCTGGAGGCCGGTGACCTGGTGCCTGCCGACGCCCGCATTTTGACCAGTGCTAACCTAAAGGCAGATGAAGCCGCCATGACAGGCGAATCGGTTCCGGTATCCAAGGCTGCCATCGAAACGCTGCCTGAAGAG
Source organism: uncultured Oscillospiraceae bacterium (assembly GCA_964509595.1). Taxonomy (GTDB): domain Bacteria; phylum Bacillota; class Clostridia; order Oscillospirales; family Oscillospiraceae; genus JAJPXI01. The sequence goes on along the minus strand of CAZDXX010000001.1, from coordinate 13,808 downwards.
ACCGTGTTGGGAGACCGCAAAAATATGGTCATTTCCTCCACTGTCATTACCAACGGCCGTGCAACCTGTGTGGTAACAGCGACGGGTATGGAGACAGAGGTTGGACGGATCGCCAACATGCTGATGGGGGAGGAGGACGGTCAAACACCGCTTCAAAAGAAAATGGCGGAAATCTCAAAGACGCTATCTATCCTTTGCTTGGCAGTATGTGTTATCATGTTTGGTGTGGGTCTGCTCTACCAGAGGCCTGTCCTTGAAATCTTTATGACTGCCGTTTCTTTGGCGGTGGCAGCAATTCCGGAAGGTTTGGCAGCTGTGGTTACCATTGTGCTGGCGATTGGGGTACAGCGCATGGTCAAGCGCAATGCAATTATTAAAAAGCTGCCTGCAGTGGAGACTCTGGGGTGTGCCAGTGTGATCTGTTCTGATAAGACCGGCACCTTGACTCAGAACAAGATGACCGTAGTGGATGTTTGGTCGCTGCAAGAGTCGGATCGCTCGCTGGCGCTGACTATCGGCTGTCTGTGCAATGATACTGTGCTGACCTATGAGAATGGTATCGTTAAGACTGCCGGTGATCCCACAGAGACAGCTTTCGTAGATATTGCGGTCAAAGAGGGATTGGACAAAAACCATCTGGAAGAGACCATGCCCAGAGTGGCAGAGCTTCCCTTTGACTCAGATCGAAAGCTGATGAGCACCGTTCATTCCGTGGGTGACAAGTTCCGCATTATGGTCAAAGGCGCGCCTGATGTGTTGCTGCGTCGATGTGTGATGAAGCAAGGTCAAATGATGGCTGCAGCGAAGCGCAATGAGGAAATGGCTTCTCGGGCTCTGCGAGTACTGGGCGTGGCTTATCGGGATGTGGATGCTATCCCGGAGGAGTTGACTACCGAAACGCTGGAGACCGATTTGACGTTTGTGGGCCTCGTTGGTATGATCGACCCACCGCGTATGGAAGTGAAGCAGGCAGTGGCGGAGTGCTATGCCGCCGGTATCCGGCCTGTCATGATCACCGGAGACCACAAGCTGACTGCGGTAGCGATTGCCAAAGAACTGGATATTTTCCGAAATGGTGACTTGGCTATTACCGGTGCAGATTTGGATGCCATGAGCCAGGAGACGCTGGAAAACAATGTTGAGCGGTATGCCGTCTACGCACGGGTGTCTCCGGAGCATAAGATGCGTATCGTGCAGGCTTGGCAGGCCCAGGGGAAAGTGGTGGCCATGACCGGTGACGGCGTCAATGATGCTCCTGCCCTGAAGACGGCAGACATCGGCTGTGCCATGGGTATTACCGGAACCGATGTGGCCAAGGGCGCGGCTGACATGATCCTGACCGACGACAATTTTGCCACGATCGTTCACGCGGTGGAGCAGGGCAGAGGCATTTACGCCAACATCAAGAAATCCATTCAATATTTGCTGTCTTGTAATATTGGCGAAGTCATTATCATTTTTATTGCTACTGCGCTCAATTTCCACCAGATGCCGTTGGTGCCTATTCAACTGTTGTGGCTGAATCTGGTAACCGATTCGCTTCCGGCGCTGGCATTGGGTATGGAGCCGGTGGAAACCGGCATCATGAAGCAGAAACCCCGCAATCCCAAAGATAGTGTTTTTGCCCATGGATTTGCATTTAGTATGATTTTTTACGGAGTACTGGTCAGCGTTGTAACCCTGGCGGCTTATGTGCTGGGTGAATATGTTCTGTCCGATCCGCTGTTGGCAGATGGAACAGCCAATACCATGGCATTCGCTACACTGGTTTTTTGTGAGTTGACTCGTGCCTTTGCAGTACGCAGTGAGCATTTGTCCGTTTTTCAAATCGGTCTGCTGACCAATAAGACCATGAACAAGGCCTTTGTAGTAGGGCTTGTACTCCAATTGGCTGTGTTGCTGATTCCGTTCCTTCGTCCGGTTTTCCATATCACAGTTTTAACCGGAACAGAATGGCTGGTGGTTGTTGGCTTGTCCTTGATTCCGCTGATTGTCAGTGAAATCTCTAAGGCTGTAGGTCGAGTAAGAAGAAAACCTTGGTGAGCTTTGGGCACGGTCCGTACGGATCGTGCCCTGTTTTTGATAACAATAAAAGGATACTTGTTTGCAACGGGCTGTAACGTGTGGTATAATTTCCGTTGCAAATACAGTTCGTAGTTTAAAGGAGCGTTTCAGTGAAAAAACAGTCAAAGAGAATTGCCGTCTGTGGAGTAACCGCGGCGTTAGGTGTTGTTATCATGTTGTTGGGGAATGTTTTAGGGCTGGGCATGTATTTGGCGCCTATGCTGGTCGGTTTGAGCCTGGCAGCTATCGGGAAAGAATGGGGAATCAAGTACCAACTTCTGTTATGGATCGCAATTGGTTTGCTTAGCATGATGATGGTATCCAATCTGGAGCAGAATTTGATGTTCATTTGTTTGTTTGGCTGGTACCCGATTCTGAGACCTAAACTCCAGCGCTTGCAGCGCATTCTGCGGATTTTGGTCAAACTCTTGATTTTTAACGTGATTGTGATTTCTCTGGAAGCATTGCTGATTCTGGTTTTGGTTCCGGAAAGTATGGGGACTGCAATGCTGATTCTTCTCCTGATATTGGGAAACGTGACATTTCTCGTCTATGACTTTGCCGTGCCGCGTTTTGAGGCCCTTGCAGTGAAATATTTGAAGAAAATTCTTTGATCAAAAAAATCAGCCTTGAAATGGCAAACGCCATTTCGAGGCTGATTTTCATTACATCAGGCTGGAATTCTTGATGGAACTTGACAATAGATGCGGCGGCCTTATCATGGTCGTAGAAGACATCTCGGCAGCATGAATCACGTTCTTCATCCAGTCGAGGAATTTGTGATGAAACAATCCAATTTTTGCTAAGATCAATGAGGGAATTTTGAGGCTTGAAGCAGGAAATAAAAATGAAAAGCGTTCCGCGTTTGAGGAAAAGACCCCTTGTTTTCTGTAGGGAAATAACGTGGAACGAAAGAATCTAGACAAAAATATATTTTCTAGTAAAAATTTTGGGTCACTTTATGGATTCACCAAAATATTTCTTTAAAAAAGTAAAAAGAGGATGTAAAATAAAAAATGATACAATGGAGAAAATATTGCAACTCTTTTTCTGAAGTAAAACAATTTAAGTGTATTTAAAGCAAGATGAAAGGAAGTAATTATTATGGAACTGAATCTTCGCGCCAACACTCGTTATGCCATCGCTTGCCCGACCAGTATGGGCGTTCGCATCACTCCCGACAATCGCATGGCCGTTCATACCAGCAATCATTTTTACATGCAGGCCACCAGCGCTGAGACCAATGTGCTGAATGTTGCGTCTTCTCTGGGCAAGGAGTGCCTGGCAATGACCAAGTTCGTCAAGGGCAGCCCCATCGCTCAGTTTATCAAGAGTGACCTGCGCTCCCGGAACATTAATTACGAAGGCGTTGAAGTGGATCAGGGCGGCCCCTGGGGTTACCGTCACCAGTTCAACATTGCTGATTCCGGCTTCGGCCTGCGTGCTCCCCGCGTGTGGAATGACCGCGCCGGTGAGGTTGGCCGTACTCTGTCCATTGACGAGTTCGATGTGGACCGCATCTTTGGTCAGGAAGGTGTGGGTATTCTGCATATTTCCGGCCTGATCGCTGCCATGAGTGAAAGCACTACCACTTTCTGTCTGGAGTGCGCCAAAGCTGCCAAGAAGTACGGCACTCTGGTCAGTTTCGACCTGAACCACCGCGCCACCTTCTGGAAGGGCCGTGAGGAGGAACTTCATGAGGCGTTCCACCAGATTGCATCCGTGGCTGACGTTCTGGTCGGCAACGAAGAAGACTTCCAGCTGTGCCTGGGCTTCAAGGGCCCCGAGGCTGGCGGCAAGGATCTGTCCTCCAAGATTGAAAGCTTCAAGGGTATGATCGCTGAGGTCATGGTCAAGTATCCCAATGCCAAGGTTTATGGTACCACCCTGCGCCAGGTCATCAGCGCCAACGAGCATCTGTGGGGCTGCCTGCTCCATGCAGATGGCGAGTGGTGCGTGGAAGAGCCCCGTCCCATTCCTGTCATGGATCGCATCGGTGGCGGTGACGGCTTTACCGGCGGCCTGCTGTATGGCTTGATCTCCGGTTGGGAGCCCGAAAAGTGCCTTCAGTTTGGCTGGGCCAGCGGTGTGCTGGCTGCCACCAGCCTGAATGACTATGCCCAACCTGCTGACGAGAAGCAAATCTGGGACATCTACGCCGGCAATGCCCGCGTCCAGCGCTAATAAGGAGGCACTACACAATGAAGAAAGCTGATATTGCACTGGTCGGTCTTGCCGTTATGGGCGAGAACCTGGTCATGAATATGGAATCCAAAGGCTTCACTGTAGCTGTTTATAATCGTACTACGGAGAAGGTCAAGAAGTTTGTGGAAGGCCGCGCTGCCGGTAAGAACATCATCGGCTGCTACTCTGTTGAAGAGCTGGTCGCCAGCCTTGAGAAGCCCAGAAAGGTCTTCATGATGGTCAAGGCCGGCGCAGCTGTTGACCAGCTGATCGACCAGCTGATTCCCCATCTGGAAGAGGGCGACATCCTCATCGATGGCGGCAACAGCCATTTTCCCGATACCATCCGCCGTACTGCTTATGTGGAGAGCAAAGGTCTGCTGTATGTGGGCTGCGGTGTTTCCGGCGGTGAAGAGGGTGCGTTGAACGGTCCCTCCATGATGCCGGGAGGTTCTCCTGCCGCATGGGAGTATGTGAAGCCCATTTTCCAAGGTATTTGTGCCAAGGTAGAAGACGGTTCCGCCTGCTGCGATTGGGTGGGCGAGAATGGTGCCGGTCACTTTGTCAAGATGGTCCACAACGGTATCGAATACGGCGACATGCAGCTGATTTGTGAGGCATATCAGCTTATGCGTGACGGTCTGGGCATGACCAATGAGGAAATGCACGAAGTATTCACGCAGTGGAACGAGACCGAACTGGACAGCTACCTGATTGAAATTACCCGCGATATTCTGGGTTACAAGGATGAAAACGGTGAAAGCACTGTTGACATGATTCTGGACACTGCCGGCCAGAAGGGTACCGGCAAGTGGACCGGTATTTCCGCTATGGATGAGGGCGTTCCTCTGACGCTGATCGGTGAAGCTGTGTTTGCTCGCTGCCTGTCCGCACAGAAGGCAGAACGTGTGACTGCATCCAAGGTTTTCACTAAGAATATTCCTGAATTCGAAGGAGATAAGGCTGCGTTCGTTGAGTGCATTCGCAAGGCTCTGTATGCATCCAAGATCATTTCTTATGCTCAGGGCTACACCCTGATGCGTACCGCCGCTCAGACCAATAACTGGAACCTGAACTACGGCGGCATTGCCCTGATGTGGCGCGGTGGCTGTATTATCCGCAGCGTTTTCCTGGGCAAGATCAAGGAAGCTTATGATAAGAACCCTGCTTTGGAGAATCTCTTGCTGGATGATTACTTTGCTGAAACCATCAAGACCTTGATCCCTGCATGGCGTGAGGTCGTGGCTTACGCAGTGAAGGTCGGTATCCCTATGCCCGCATTCTCCGCAGCACTGAACTACTTTGATGGTTACACTACTGAGAGCCTGCCTGCAAACCTGCTGCAGGCCCAGCGTGACTATTTTGGAGCACATACCTATGAGCGCATCGATCAGCCCCGCGGCCAGTTCTTCCACACCAACTGGACGGGTCACGGCGGCAACACCGCAGCCGGTACCTACAATGCATAATCCCATTCGGATCATTGCTCTGGATTTGGACGGTACACTGCTGAATTCCAACAAAGAATTATCTGCCGGAAACTTGGCCGCTCTGGAAAGAGCGGCCAATGCCGGTATTGAGGTCGTTCCGACTACCGGTCGCTTTTATGACGGTATGCCAGAGGTTATCCGTAAACTGCCGTTTGTCCATTATGCAATTACTATTAACGGGGCGGAAGTGGCTGATCTGCAGACGGGAGAGGTCATTTACAAAGCTGAGATTCCCTGGGAGCAGGCAATAGATATCATGACGTTGTTGGATGAGTATCCTGTAATCTATGACTGCTATCAAGGCAATGCGGCTTGGATGACGGCTTCCCAAAAGGAGCATATCGACCGCATTGTAGCAAGCGAGCATTATCGTAAAATGCTTCATGAGTTTCGTCAGCCGGTACCGGAACTGAAGGAAGTTGTGACACAGCGAAAAAAAGGCGTACAAAAGATTCAGTTTTTTACCGATCAGCCTGAACTGCGTCTACAGTTGATGGAAGAGCTTCCTGAACGTTTTGAAAACCTTTGTGTGTCCAGTTCCGTTTCAGATAATGTGGAAATCAACCAGCTTCGTGCCAATAAAGGAGAAGCTTTAACGGCCTTGGCTGATCATCTGAATGTTTCCCGCGAAGCAACTCTATCTTTTGGTGATGGCCTGAATGACCTTTCTATGCTCAGAGATGCTGGGATAGGGGTAGTAATGGCCAACGCTGATGACGAAGTCAAGCAAGTGGCAGACTGGATTACGCTGTCCTGCGATGAAGATGGTGTGGCCCGCGGAATTGAAAAGTTCTGTTTCAACGAAGAATAAATATTGGGAAAGAGGTTATTGATTATGAATCTTCCTTTTAAGCCTGATTTGAATGGTAAGGTTGCGGTTGTCACCGGCGGTGCCGGTGTGCTGTGCAGTGAGTTTGTTCGTGCGCTGGCTCAGTGCGGCGCTAAGGTAGCGATCCTGAATCGAACTCTGGCCAAGGCTGAGGTTCTGGCGGAGGAGGTCCGCGCTGCAGGTGGCGAGGCTGCTGCGGTACAGGTAGATGTGACGAATTCTGCCAGCGTGAAAGCTGCCCATGAAGAAGTCCTGAAGATCTATGGCAAGTGCGATATCCTGATCAACGGTGCCGGCGGCAATAATGCCCGCGCCAATACCGACAAGGAGTACTTTGAACTGGGTGATATTGAGGCTGATACCAAGTCTTTCTTTGACCTGGATGAAGAAGGCTTCCGGTTTGTAATGGATTTGAATTTTGTCGGCACTCTGTTGCCTACTCAGGCATTTGCTCAGGACATGGTCGGCCGGGAAGGTTGTACTATCCTGAATGTCAGCTCCATGAATGCCTACACTCCGCTGACCAAGATCCCCGCTTATTCCGGTGCAAAGGCTGCCATTTCCAACTTTACTCAGTGGCTTGCTGTCCACTTCAGCAAGGTTGGCATCCGTGTCAACGCCATCGCTCCCGGCTTCTTCTCCACTGAGCAGAACAAGGCTCTGCTGTGGAATGAGGACGGCACTCCCACTGCCCGCACCGGCAAGATTCTGGGCGCCACTCCCATGGGCCGTTTTGGCAATCCTGAGGAGCTGTTGGGCGCATTGCTGTTCCTGGTGGACGAGAAGGCAGCTTCTTTCGTTACCGGCATCGTGATTCCAGTCGATGGCGGTTTCAGCGCTTATAGTGGCGTGTAACGGAGGTTCCTATGGAGAACTTTGTTTATGCAAAAAGCGAACAGGGACTGAGTAGGGAAGAGATTCGTGAGGCACTTCTGGCCAGTTTGGAAGGCCGCACGTTAAAGAATGTTTTGATCATTCCACCTGATTTTACTCGTTTCCATTCCAATGCCGGGTATATTACCAATGTCTACTATCATGCGTTGGTAGAAATGGGCTGTGAAGTGGATATCCTTCCTGCGCTGGGCACCCATGTGCCTGTCACGGAAGAGGAAGCTTCCGTTATGTTTGGTGACATCCCCTACGAGAAATTTATTCCCCATAACTGGCGTACTGACGTTATGAAAATCGGTGAAGTACCTGCCGAGTATTTGGAGGAGATCACCGAGGGTCTGTGGCATGATCCTGTCAGCGTTGAGATCAATCGCATGGTCATGGATGAGAAGTATGATTTGATCATCTCTCCGGGCCAGGTGGTTCCGCACGAGGTCATTGGCATGGCTAACCACTCCAAGAACCTGTTTGTAGGCGTGGGCGGCAGTGATATGATCAACAAGAGCCACATGGTGGGGGCTGTCTATGGCATGGAGCGCATGATGGGCAAAGATCACACCCCGGTGCGTAAGATTTTTGACTATGGCATGGAGCACTTCCTGAACGAGCGCCCCATCCTGTTTGTACTTACCGTCTGTACTGCTCCCGGCGGCAATATTCATACCCATGGTTTGTTTATTGGCGATACCCGCAAGGTGCTGGAGGCTGCTATTGAACTCGCTCAGGAGAAGAACATTGACTTCGTGGACACCGGCATCAAAAAGTGTGTGGTCTATCTGACTCCCGATGAGTTCAAGAGCACATGGCTGGGTAATAAGTCTGTTTACCGCACCCGTATGGCAATTGCTGATGGTGGTGAACTGCTGGTTCTGGCTCCCGGTATTGAGCGTTTTGGCGAGGATCCTCAGGTAGACCTGCTGATTCGTAAGTACGGCTACCGTGGTCGCCTTAATACGCTGGAGCAGTTTGAAAAACCCGAGAATCAGGACCTGCGTGACAATATGGGTGCTGCTGCTCATCTGATCCATGGATCCTCTGATGATCGTTTCACCATTACTTATGCGGTGAAGAACATCACCAAGGAGGAAGTGGAAGGCGTTGGCTTCCAGGCTGCTGACTACGACGAGATGGTGAAGCGCTACGATCCTGAGAAGCTGCGGTATGGCTACAACACTCTGCCTGATGGCGAGGAAATCTATTACGTTCCCAATCCTGCTCTGGGACTGTGGATCAACCGGGAGAAGTTCTGATATGAAACCTTTTATGAATAAGGGCTTCCTGCTGACCAGTGAGACTGCCTATTGGCTGTACCACGAGCATGCAAGAGAGTGTCCCATCATCGACTATCACAACCACCTGAATCCCCGCGAGATTTTCCAGCGCCGCCGCTATGAGAACCTGACTCAGCTTTGGCTGGAGGCCGATCACTATAAGTGGCGCTGTATGCGTGTATGTGGGGTGCCGGAAGAGTACATCACCGGCGATGCACCGGATTACGAAAAGTTTTTCCGCTTTGCCCAAATCATGCCCCGCCTGATTGGAAACCCGGTTTATCACTGGGCCCATTTGGAGCTGCGTCGGTACTTCGATATTGATACACCTCTGACTGAGAAGACTGCAAAAGAGATTTGGGACAAAACCTGCGAGATGCTGCGTAGTGACGGTTTTGACGCTGTATCTTTGCTGGCTAAGGCAAAGGTGCAGATTCTTTGCACCACGGATGACCCTGCAGATACGTTGGAGTGGCATTATAAGCTGGCAGAGGAGAAGGAAATTCCCTTCCGCACACTGCCTTCTTTCCGTCCGGATCGTTTTCTGCACATTGATCAGCTACCCTGGATGACCGCCATTGAGCAGTTGGGTGCTCGCTACGGTGTGATTACCGACTGGAACAGCCTGCTGAGTGCGCTAAGCAAGTCTCTGGACTTCTTCTGTCAGGTTGGGTGCCGTGTAACTGACCACGCATTTATTCACTTCCGTTATGCGGTGGGTGATCCGGCGCCTGTCATGGAAAAAGCCTTGTCGGGTGCTGAACTGACAGAGGAAGAGGTTGCTGTGTATCAGGGGGCTCTGCTTCGCTTCCTGGCAGAGGAGTACACTCGCCGGGATCTGGTCATGCAGCTGCACCTGGGTCCCATCCGTAATAATTCTCCAAAGCTGATTGCGGCCTTCGGCGCCGATGCCGGCGGCGACAGTATTGGTGAGACCACGGATCCTTTCCTGCTCAGTGCGTTCCTGAGTGATTTGGAAGCGAACGATGCGCTGCCCAAAACGATCCTCTATAACATGAATCCCGCGGACAGCGCAGTTTTGTCCACCATGGCGGTCAACTTTGCTGCTAATGGTGCCAAAGTGCAGTATGGTGCAGCCTGGTGGCTGCTTGACCATTATCGTGGTATTTCTGAGCAGCTGGATCAGCTGATGGAGACCGGCCTGTTGTCCGGTTCCGTAGGCATGCTGACGGACTCCCGCAGTTTTACTTCCTTTGCGCGCCATGAATATTTCCGCCGCATCCTATGTAATAAGATTGGCCAATTGGTCGAACAAGGCGAGTATCCCGGCGATATGGAAACTTTGGGAGCTTTGGTCGAAGATATCTGCTGGAAAAATGCAGTGCGTTATTTTGGATTTTAACAAACAGCCCGTTTGAGATTTTCTCGAACGGGCTGTTCTTAAGCGAGGAGGAAATAAAATGAGAAAGAATTTTGGGGCCAAACCGTTCCTGTACCCTATGCCTGTTTTGATCATCGCCAGCTACGATGAAAATGGTATTCCCAATGCGATGAACGCCGCTTGGGGCTGTATTGCGGATATGAACCGAGTTGCCATCTATGTGGCCGGTAACCACAAGACCATGGAAAATATTTTGAAAAAGAAGGCCTTTACTGTCAGCGTGGCTGATGCCGCAAATGTGGTGGAAGCTGATTATGTAGGCATCGTTTCCGGAAGCAATACGCCGGATAAGTTGAAGAAAGCCGGTTGGCACACCACCAAAAGTGAGTTTGTGGATGCACCATTGATCGATGAACTGCCTATGGCGCTTGAATGTAAGCTGATTAGCTTTGACGAAGAGTCTGAACTTCTTATTGGCGAGATTGTTAATATTTGTGCGGATGATCGGATTTTGACGGATGGAAATATTGATCCCATTAAGTTGAATCCCATTACCTACGATCCCGTCAACCATGGTTATTTTACACTTGGGAAAAAAGTTGGCAATGCGTTTTCGGATGGTAAAAAGCTGAAATAAGACGCTATTTGCAAGAAAGCAATAGATAAAAATGAAGCGCTCGGATAATTCCAAGCGCTTCATTTTTATGCAAAGAGATTACAGTTTGACAATGCCCAATGCCTGCAGCAGCAGGAGGAACAGCAACACAGGTGTTACATACTTGACCATGATCACATACAGCTTTTCACGGCCAAATTTGAAGCCGCCCAGAGTGACCTCGTCGATAATGGTCTTGGGTTTGACCAGCCATCCAATCAGGATGCATGTTGCGATGGATACGATAGGCATTAGGACATAGTTGCTGGCGTAGTCCAGGATGTCCAGAATTTGAGCGCTTTTACCGGCAGGTGTGTTGGGCAGGGTTATGCGGAAAAAGAACAGATTGTAGCCCAGACAGACCACCAAACCAATGGCTAGGGCGATTAGGGTGATGACGATACAGGACTTCTTGCGATCCCAGTGGAACTTATCCATAACACTGGAAACGATGGCTTCCAGAATGGAAACCGAAGAGGTAAGTGCAGCGAAGGCGACAGTAACGAAGAAAGCAATGCCGATGATAGTGCCAACCACGGGCCCCATTGCGCCGAAGACCTTAGGCAGAGCCACGAACATCAGGTCGGTGCCGCTGTTGGACAGACCCTCGCTACCCATAAAGGTGAACACGGCAGGGACGATCATCAGTCCGGCCAGAAAGGCCACGACGGTATCGCAGATCTCAATCTGGTTGACGGACTTGATTAGGTTGGTCTCCTTCTTGACGTAGGAGCCGTAGGTGATCATGATGCCCATGGCAACGCTGATGGAGTAGAACAGTTGACCCATGGCGTCGGTCAAGACCACTAGAAACTGCTTCAGAGTCATGCCGTCGAAGTTGGGTATCAGATAGATGGACAGACCCTGCAGGCCGGTACGGGTTACGCCTGTATCATCGGTATGCTTCAGGGTCAGGGAGAAAATGGCGATGCCGAAAATCAGCACCAACAGGGCGGGCATCAGAATTTTGGAAAGCTTTTCAATACCCTTATCTACGCCTTTATACACCACGAACATGGTGGCAGCCAAGAAAATCAAGAACCAGATGATGGGTTCCCACTGAGCGGTGATAAAACCATCGAAATAGCTGCTGTCCACAGCGGCCATACCGTTGCCTGTCAGATAAGTAGCCAGATATTTCAGAACCCAGCCGCCGATGACGCTGTAGTAGGGAAGAATCAACATGGGGATGATGCAGGCGATAGTGCCGACCCAACCCATTTTGGGGTGAAGCTGGCGATAAGCGGTCAGGGGGCTCTGACCGGTCTTGCGGCCGATTGCAATTTCAGTAGTCAAAAGGGTAAAACCAAATGTTAGGGCCAGAATCAGGTAGCAAAGCAGAAAAATGCCACCACCATCTTTTGCGGCCAGATAGGGGAAGCGCCAGATATTACCCAGGCCAACGGCACTGCCGGCAGCGGCCAAAACGAAGCCAAGTGAGCCGGTAAAGGTACTGCGTTTTTGTTTGTTCTCCATGAAATTCTCTCCTCTGATAATGCATTGGCGCAATCCATATGTGAATCTGTACGTGGTATAAATGAAAAAATGGAAACGCCTGCAAAAATGAACAATATTTGAAGTATACAATTAAACTTTAAAACTGGCAAGGAAAAAATCTTTTTTGTTGCAAAATGTAAAAAAACCGTTAAAATGAGAAGAGTTATAAAGAGGAGAGAGGGAATATATGCGTACATTTTTTCAAAGAGAACTTCGCGAATGGAATGGAAATATTAAGGGAGACATTCTCGGTGGCTGTGTATCGGCTTTTTCGGTTATTCCTGAGGTAATTGGATTTACCATTGTTGCAGGTGTTGATCCTATTTTGGGCCTGTATACTTCCATTGCATTTTTGATCCTGATGTCTATTTTTGGTGGTCGCCCGGCTATGGTTTCCGCAGGTGCGGGATCCATGGCTGTGGTTGTTGTGGCGTTGATTAAAAATTATGGTGTGCAATATTTGTTTGCGGCCGTGCTGTTGGCTGGTGTCATTCAGTTTGTTCTGGGCCTTTGCCGCGTGGGCAATCTGTTGAAATTTGTGCCTAACACGGTGGTGGTTGGGTTCTGTGATGCCTTGGCTATCATCATTTTTAAGTCTCAGGTGAGCAGTTGCTTTGCTAATCTTCATGGTTCGGCTAGTGGTACAATCAAAATGTTTGCTTTTATTGCAATCGGGTTATTGGTTATTTATTTGTTCCCTCGTATTACCAAGGCTATCCCTTCTACGTTGGTTTCTATCATTGTGGTGACGGTTGTCAGTTTGGTTGTGGGGCTGTTTGGTGGAAATGCCGATGTCACTATGATCAGCGATTTGGGAAATCTAAAGGCGGCATGGCCTACGATTCAGTTACCTCAAGTAGATTTCAATGTGGATACGTTGAAGATTATTTTGCCTTACTCTGTTTCACTGGCTTTTGTAGGACTGTTGGAAACCTTGTTGACTTCGCGAGTTGTGGATAGCATGACTGCTTCCGAAAGCAACAAAAACCGTGAGTGTTGTGCACAGGGCATAGGTAACTTGGCTTGCGGACTGATCGGAGCAATGCCTGGTTGCGCCATGATGGGACAAGCTATCGCTAATGTGGAGTCTGGTGGTCGTGGCCGACTGTCTACGCTGATTTCCGGTTTGCTGCTTGCTTGTCTGCTAGGGTTTGGTTCGGCGGTACTTGGTGCAATTCCTTTGGCTGCGTTGATTGCGGTTATGATTTATGTTTCCATTACCACTTTTGACTGGAAGAATCTTGTGAGCATGTTTAAGAACCGGGACAAAAAATCTGTGCAGGAAACTATTGTTATTATTTTGACTGTTGTTTTGACTGTGGCTACGAGCAATTTTATGTATGGTGTAGGTGCCGGCCTGATCCTGACTTTTGTGTTCTGGTTGTTTGACCGCAAAGGTAGAGCGTAAGCAAATAATGTAAGTGAGTAAATGAGCCCTCGCAACCATTGCGAGGGCTCAAAAAACTTTTGAAATTTGAAATTAAGGCTTTACAAATCCATTTTCTTCGAGTATAATAATCAAGTCGCAAGTCGGGGGTATAGCTCAGCTGGGAGAGCGCTTGAATGGCATTCAAGAGGTCAGCGG